>NZ_JBEXTX010000039.1:0-62198 GCF_040614175.1 Amycolatopsis sp. NPDC006131 | reverse complement strand
GTTTGTGCATATCACCTTGAGCCAGGGCCGCAAGGCTGGCATGTCCGGCCGCCGGTTGGCGGCCTGGGTTGCGGCCCTGGCTCAAGGTGATCGTTGCGTGTCAGGCGACGGGATGACCACCCAGCTCGGGATTTGTTCAAAGCCCTGGCTTCGCGCCGCTCAGTCGATGCGGTGCAGGATCAGGTTGCCCGGTTCCGGGGGTGTGTCAGTGATCTGGACCGCCTCGCTCAACGCCTCCAGTGCGGCCGGCACCGCATCGGGAGTGTCGGTGTGCAGCTCCAGCAACGGCTCCCCCGCCACCACCCGGTCACCGGGCTTGGCCAGGCACACCACACCAGCCGCGTGCTGCACCGGGTCCTCCTTGCGCGCCCGGCCGGCACCCAGCCGCCAGGCAGCCACCCCGACGGCGTACGCGTCCAAAGCGGACAGATAACCCGACGACGGCGCAGCGAACACCGTGACGTGCCCCGGTTGCGGCAACGGCGCGGCAGGATCACCACCCTGAGCCGTGATCATCCGGCACCACGTCTCGTACGCCTCGCCCGACGCCAGCACCCGAGCCGGGTCCACCGAGATGTCCGCGAGCGCCAGCATCTCCCGCGCCAGGGCCACCGTCAGCTCGACCACGTCCGCCGGCCCGCCGCCCTGCAGCACCTCCACGGCCTCGGCGACCTCCACCGCGTTCCCCACGGCGGACCCGAGCGGCGTGTTCATGTCCGTCAGCAAAGCGGTCGTCGCCACACCGTGCGCCGAGCCGATCTCGACCAGCGTCCTGGCCAGCTCCAGCGCCTGCTCACGCGACTTCATGAACGCCCCGGACCCCGTCTTCACGTCCAGGACCAGGCCTGCCGAGCCCTCCGCGATCTTCTTGCTCATGATCGAGCTGGCGATCAACGGCACCGACTCGACCGTGCCCGTCACGTCCCGCAGCGCGTACAGCTTCCGGTCCGCCGGGGCCAACCCGGAGGTCGCCGCGCAGATCACCGCGCCGACCGAGTTCAGTTGCGCCGTGATCTCGTCGACCGACAGCGCGGCCCGCCAGCCGGGGATCGACTCCAGCTTGTCCAGCGTCCCGCCGGTGTGCCCCAGCCCCCGCCCGGAGAGCTGGGGCACCGCCGCGCCACACGTGGCGACCAGCGGGGCCAGCGGCAAGGTGATCTTGTCGCCGACCCCGCCGGTCGAGTGCTTGTCCACCGTCGGCCGGTCCACGCGCAGCGACAGCCGGGTTCCCGAGTCGATCATCGCACCGGTCCAGGTCGCCGTCTCCTGCGCGTCCATCCCGCGCAGGAACACCGCCATCGCCAGCGCGGCCATCTGCTCCTCGGCCACCTCGCCACGCGTGTAGGCGTCCACGACCCAGCGGATCTGCTCGTCGCTCAGCGCGCCGCCGTCCCGCTTGGCCCGGATGACGTCGACCGCCGCAAACGCTTTCACGGCAGGTCCGCCGGTCCGAACGCGTCCGGCAGCACCGAGGTCATCGGCAGGACCCCGGACGGGGTGTCCACCAGGCACGAACCGCCGCCCAGCTCGAACAGGATCTGCCTGCACCGGCCGCACGGCATCAGCAGATCACCGCTGCCGGACCGGCACGCCACCGCCACCAGGCGACCACCGCCGCTCAACCGCAACTGCCCGGCCATGGTGCACTCCGCGCACAACCCAAGCCCGTAGGAAGCGTTTTCCACGTTGCAGCCGACGACCACCCGGCCGTCGTCCACGAGCCCGGCCACGCCGACGTGCAGGCCCGAGTAGGGCGCGTACGCGCTCTTCGCCGCCTCGACGGCTTGAGCGCGCAACGCCTCCCAGTCGATCTCGCTCACTAGTCCCCCTCGCCACGCCGGTACCGGGCACCGCCGGCCTTCGGCGGCCGCAGCCGTTGCGAAGCCACCGCCAGCACGATCAACGTCACCACGTGCGCGGTGTACGGGGTCAGCTCGCTCGGCAGCGTGTCGTTCGACCAGTAGATCCAGTACAGGACACCGGCGCCGACCACGCCGAGCGCGGCCGCGATCCACTGGCGGCGGATCAGCTGCACCACGACGATCACGAACAGCAGCAGCACCACGCCGTACAGCAGCGCGAGCACCGCCCGGCCACCGCCGGAGAGCTGCAGACCGTCCGCGTACCCGAACAGGGCCGCGCCGCCGAGCAGGCCACCCGGCCGCCAGTTGCCGAAGATCATCGCGGCCAGACCGATGTACCCGCGGCCGTTCGTCTGGTTCTCCAGGTAACCGCCACCGCCCTGCAGCAGCACCAGCGACGCGCCGCCCATACCGGCCAGGCCACCGGAGACCAGCACGCCCAGGTACTTGTGCGCGTACACGTTGATGCCCAGCGACTCGGCCGCCACCGGGTTCTCCCCGCACGACCGCAGCCGCAGCCCGAGCCGCGTCCGCCACAGCACCAGGTAGCTCACCGGCACCAGCAGGATCGCGATCATCGTCAGCGGCGCCACCCCGGTGACGAGCCCGTTGAGCAGGCCCGCCGCGTCCGAGATGAACACCCGCTGCTGGTCCTCCAGGTCGGTGAGCCAGTTCGACAGGAACGTCGCCGAGTAGGTGTCGAACGTCGGCACCGTCGGCGACTGCCGCGGGTTGCCGGACAACGGCTCGAAGATCAGCGTCGCCAGGTACTTGGCGACGCCGAGCCCGAGCAGGTTGATCGCCACACCGGAGACGATGTGGTTGACGTTGAACGTCACCGTCGCGATCGCGTGCAGCAGGCCGCCGAGCGCGCCGAACACGATCGCCGCGCCGAGGCCGGCCCACGGGCCGCCGTAGTAGGCGCCCCACGCCGCACCCCAGGTGCCGAGGATCATCATGCCCTCGAGCCCGATGTTGACCACGCCGCCGCGCTCGGACCACAGACCGCCGAGCGCGCACAGCAGGATCGGCAGCGCGAGCCGCAGCGCGGTCTGCGCGGTGTTGGTCGAGGTCAGCGTGTTGACCCCGGTCAGGTACGACGCGGTGGACAGCACCGCGACGATCCCGATCGCCCAGATGATCCCCCGCGCCCAGCCGGGGATCCGGCGCTTGCGCGGTGCGGGCGGCACGGTCAGCGGCGCCGCGGTTTCCGTCGCGAGACTCACACCGCACCCCCTTCACTCACCGAAGCGGGACGCCCGCCCGACAGCGCGCGGCCGACGCGGCGCTGCGCGGCGGCCAGGTCGGCCCGCTTCACGATCTCGTACGCCACGACGACCGACAGCACGATCGCGCCCTGCATGATCGTCGCGATCTCCTTCGGCACGTCGACCTGTTCCAGCGACACCGCCGACTTGTCCAGGAACGCCCACAGCAGCGCGCCGAGCGCGATGCCGCCGGGGTGGTTGCGGCCCAGCAGCGCGACCGCGATGCCGGTGAAGCCGTAGCCCTGGGTGGAGGTGATGGCGTAGGTGAAGTCGCGGCCGACCAGCTCGGGGACGGCGACCAGGCCGGCCACCGCGCCGGACAGCAGCATCGCGATCAACGTCATCTTCTTCGCGTTGACGCCACCCGCGGCCGCCGCCGTGGTCGACTCGCCGCTGGCCCGCAACTCAAAGCCGAACCGGGTGCGGTTGAGCATGAACCAGTAGGCGAACCCGATGACCGCGGCGATGATCACGAACCCGAACAGCTCGCCGCCGCCGATCGGGATGTTCGGCACCCGGCCGGACGGGGCGATCTCCTCGGTCTTGAGGTTGTTCCCGGTCAGCACGCCGAACTGGTCGGGGTTGATCAGGAACGCCACGATGCCGCCGACGATCGCGTTGAGCATGATCGTCGAGATGACCTCGCTGACGCCGCGGGTGACCTTGAGGATCGCCGGCACCGCCGCGTAGATCGCGCCGGCCAGCGCCGCGACCAGGATGATGAAGACGACGTGGATCACCGGCGGCAGCACGAACGCCCCGCCGACGATCGCGGCGACGACGGCCGCGAAGCGGTACTGGCCCTCGACACCGATGTTGAAGAGGTTCATCTGGAAGCCGATGGCCACCGCGAGCCCGGACAGGTAGTAGACCGTCGCCAGGTTCACCGTGTCCACGGCGGTGGTGCCCTTGAACAGCTGACCGATCATGGTGCCGTAGGCCTGCAGCGGATCGGCTCCGGAGATCAGCAGTGCGATCGAGCAGATCAGCACCGAGAAGACGATCGCCAGCAGGGGCGGCAGCACCTTGGTGCGCCAGGAGGTCACGCGGCTTCCTCCGCTCCGGTCATGGCAGAGCCCAGTTCCTGAGGTGTGACGGTGGCCGGGTCGGCCTCGCTCACCAGACGTCCGCGCAGCATGACGCGGATGGTGTCGGACAGGCCGATCAGCTCGTCGAGGTCGGCCGAGATCAGCAGCACCGCGAGGCCGTCGTGCCGGGCCTGGCGGATCTGCTCCCAGATCAGCGCCTGCGCGCCGACGTCGACGCCGCGGGTCGGGTGCGAGGCGATCAGCAGCACGGGATTGCCGGACAGCTCGCGGCCGACGACCAGCTTCTGCTGGTTGCCGCCGGACAGGGCCGCAGCGGGCACCTCGATGCCGGGCGTGCGGACGTCGTACTCGGCGACGATCCGCTCGGTGTCCTTGCGGGCGCCGGGGATATCGAGCAGCTGGCCCTTGGAGACCGGCCGCCGGGTCTGGTAGCCGAGGATCCGGTTGGCCCACAACGGTTGCGTCAGCAGCAGGCCGTGCCGGGTGCGGTCCTCGGGCACGTAGCCGATGCCGGCCTCCCGCCGGGCGAGCGTGCCGAGCCCGGTCAGGTCGCGTGCCGTGCCGTCGGCGTCGACCAGCTCGATCGACCCGCCGCTGGCCTTGCGCATGCCCATGATCGTCTCGACCAGTTCGGTCTGGCCGTTGCCCTCGACACCGGCGATGCCGAGCACCTCGCCCGCGTGCACGGTGAAGGTGATGTCGTCGAGCACCGCGCGCTCGGAGCCTTCGACGGTCAGCCGCAAGCCGGACACGCGCAGCACGTCCCGGTCGGTGACCGTCGACTCGCGGGTCTCCGGGCTGGGCAGCTCGGACCCGACCATCATCTCCGCCAGCTCGCGCGACGAGATCTTCTTCGGGTCGGCGGTGCCGACGGTGGTGCCGCGCCGGATGACGGTGACCGTGTCGGCGATCGCGCGGACCTCGTCGAGCTTGTGCGAAATGAAGATGAAGGTGAAGCCCTGCGCCTGCATGCCGCGCACCGTCTCGAACAGCGCGTCGACCTCCTGCGGCACGAGCACCGCGGTCGGCTCGTCGAGGATGACGATGCGCGCGCCGCGGTAGAGCACCTTCATGATCTCCACGCGCTGCCGGTCGGCGACGCCCAGCGTCTCGACCAGCGCGTCCAGCGGCGCGGACAGCCCGACCTGCTTCTCCAGCTCGGCCAGCTTCGCGCGCGCCGCGCGGCCGATGCCGTGCAGGTTCTCCGCGCCGAGCAGGACGTTCTCCCGCACGGTCAGGTTGTCGGCGAGCATGAAGTGCTGGTGCACCATGCCGATGCCGGCACGGATCGCGTCCTGCGGGTTGCGCAGCCGGATCTGCTCGCCGTTGATCGCGATGGTGCCCTCGTCCGGCGGCTGCATGCCGTAGAGGATCTTCATCAGGGTGGACTTGCCGGCCCCGTTCTCGCCGCAGATGGCGTGGACCTCGCCCGACGCCACCGTCAGGTTGACGTCGGAGTTGGCGACCACGCCGGGAAAGCGCTTCGTGATGCCGCGCAGCTCGACGGCCGGTGGAGAGTTGGTCATGAGACCCCCGGAAACGGCGCACGGGGCCCGGGAAGGGATCACCCTCCCGAGCCCCGGACGCGGCTGGAAAAGATCTACTTCTGCGGCGTGGTCGGGACGCTGATGCTGCCCGAGATGATCGCCTGCTTGTAACCCTCGAGCTGCGGCTTGATGTCGTCGACCTTGCCACCGGAGGTGGAGTAGCCGACGCCGTCCACCGACAGGTCGAACCGCTTGGGCAGCGAGCTCAGCGTGTTGCTCGCCAGCGCCCGGATGTAGTCGTACACGGCCACGTCGACCCGCTTGAGCATGGAGGTCATGATGACGTCCTTGTACTCGGCGACGGTCGACTGGTTGTACTGGTCGGAGTCGACACCGATGGCGAGGCCCTTGGCCGCGCTCGCGGCCTGGAAGACGCCCTTGCCGGAGGCGCCGGCGGCCTGGTAGACCACGTCGGCGCCGGCGGAGAACTCGGCGGCGGCCTTGATGTTGCCCTTCGCCGGGTCCTGGAAACCGGTGTTGTCACCGGCCGGGGTCAGGTAGTCGCTGGTGATCTGCACCTTGTTCGACGCGGCCTTCGCGCCCGCGATGAAGCCGGCCTCGAACTTCTGGATCAGCGGGGTGTTCACGCCGCCGACGAAGCCCACGTGGCAGTTCTTGCTCTTGTAGACCGCCGCGACGCCCACCAGGAAGGAGCCCTGCTCCTCGGAGAACACCAGCGGGGTGACGTTCGGCGCGGTCACCGAGTCGTCGTCCACGATGGCGAACTGGGTGTTCGGGAACTTCGGCGCGACGGCCTGCACGGCGCTCGCGTAGGCGAAGCCGATCGCCAGGATCGGGCTGTAGCCGTCCGCGGCCAGCTGGGTCAGGCGCTGCTCCTTGGCGGCCTCGTCCTCGGTCGGCGACGCGGTGCTCTCCCGGACGTCGGTGACGCCCATGTCGGCCTTGGCCTTGTCCACGCCCGCGGCGGCGGCGTCGTTGAACGACGCGTCACCACGGCCCCCGATGTCGAACGCGAGCGCGACCCGCAGCTTGCTGGCGTCGACCCGCTCGCCCGCGGCGCTCGAACTCGTCGACGCCGCGGTGGCCGCCGGCGCCTGTGCCGTCACGCAGGAACCGGCCGCGGCGTTGTCGTTGTTGCTGCTCCCGCTGGTGCCGGAGTCCTTCGCACACCCCGCCAGCGCGAGCGCCGCCGCCATGGCGGTGGCAGCCAGTGTGGTGGCACGCGTCTTACGCACCCTGTCTCTCCCTCCCCGCTGGTGTTCCAGCGGACCCGAGAACGACCCGGCTCATTGCCGGGCTCGACGGGCGAACGGTACCCGCCTGTGAGCAAATGGCCATGCCAGAGCCACAGCACGTAACCTAAATGTTTGCTTGTTCTCCGGCACGGCGACAGTTCAATCACATTGAGTCACGCCCACCCGACCGAGTGAGCGAGATTCACCTCACTTCGCGAAGTTTGGGCGACGTGCTAACGGGGATGAGACCTGCGACACGCAGAGGGTGTCTGGTCGATCACACACACCAACCACAGGTTGAGTGCGGTATGGCGAGCAGGTCTAGCATCCCCTTTATCCAAGCTCGATGGCCTTGAACACCCCGCCGGGGCGCCTGCGAAGTCCCAGGTGGACGCTCCCGCGGCCCGGTGGATTCGCAGGTCAGCCGGGCACAGTCCAACCACGACGTTGGAGGCCGTACACCGATGTCCACCACGGCGAGCACCGCCGCCGACCAGACGGCGGCGGAGGCGAGCGATCGGGCGGGTGCCTCACGCCGGAGCGGGACCTTCTACCGGGGCGACCCGGGCATGTGGTCCTGGGTCCTGCACCGGATCACGGGCGTGCTCACCTTCTTCTTCCTGTTCGTCCACGTCCTCGACACCGCGCTGGTCCGGGTTTCCCCCGACACGTACAACGAGGTCATCGAGACCTACAAGACCCCGCTGGTCAACCTCATGGAGGTCGGCCTGGTCGGCGCCGTGCTGTTCCACGCGCTGAACGGCATCCGGGTCATGCTGGTCGACTTCTGGTCGAAGGGCACCAAGTACCAGAAGCACATGCTGTGGACGGTCGCCGTCATCTGGGTGCTCGTCATGATCCCCGGTGCCATCGCGATGATGTGGCGCACGGTGTCGGAAATGTTCGGAGGCTGAGCGAGAGATGGCAACCGAGACCCTCGCACTCGACAAGCCGCGCTCGCCGCGGCGCCCCGCCGCCCGCCGCAGCAACTTCGAGCTCTACAGCTGGCTGTTCATGCGGATCTCCGGCCTCGCACTGGTCGTACTGGTGCTCGGCCACCTGTTCATCATGAACATCCTCGACGGCGGCGTGCACCGGATCAACTGGGGCTTCGTCGCAGGCCGCTGGTCCTCGCCGTTCTGGCAGTTCTGGGACCTGGCGATGCTGTGGCTGGCCCAGCTGCACGGCGGCAACGGCCTCCGGACGGTCATCGACGACTACGCACGCAAGGACAGCACGCGCTTCTGGCTGAAGATCGTGCTCTACGTGTCGATGGTCATCATCCTGTTCGTGGGCACCCTGGTGATCTTCACCTTCGACCCCGACATGGCCGGCAGCTGACCCACCACCACCCGAGGAAGAAGCGGACATGCAGTTCCACAAGTACGACGTGGTGATCGTGGGCGCCGGTGGCGCCGGGATGCGCGCCGCCATCGAGGCGGGCCAGCGGGCCCGCACCGCGGTCCTCACCAAGCTCTACCCGACCCGCTCCCACACCGGCGCGGCTCAGGGCGGCATGTGCGCCGCGCTGGCCAACGTCGAGGAGGACAACTGGGAGTGGCACACCTTCGACACGGTCAAGGGCGGCGACTACCTGACCGACCAGGACGCGGCGGAGATCATGGCCAAGGAGGCCATCGACGCCGTGCTCGACCTGGAGAAGATGGGCCTGCCGTTCAACCGGACGCCGGAAGGCAAGATCGACCAGCGCCGGTTCGGCGGGCACACCCGTGACCACGGCAAGGCCGCGGTGCGCCGGGCCTGCTACGCGGCCGACCGCACCGGTCACATGATCCTGCAGACGCTGTACCAGAACTGCGTCAAGCACGGGATCGAGTTCTTCAACGAGTTCTACGTGCTCGACATGATCACGACCGAGACCGAGAACGGGCCCGTCGCCACCGGCGCGGTCGCCTACGAGCTCGCGACCGGCGAGATCCACGTCTTCCAGGCGAAGGCCGTCGTGTTCGCCACCGGTGGCTTCGGCAAGGTCTTCAAGACCACGTCGAACGCGCACACCCTCACCGGCGACGGCATGGGCATCTACTACCGCAAGGGCCTGCCGCTGGAGGACATCGAGTTCTACCAGTTCCACCCGACGGGCCTGGCCGGCCTCGGCATCCTGCTCACGGAGGGCGCCCGCGGTGAGGGCGCGATCCTGCGCAACGCCTCGGGTGAGCGGTTCATGGAGCGCTACGCCCCCACCATCAAGGACCTCGCGCCGCGCGACATCGTCGCCCGGTCGATGGTTCTGGAGGTCCTCGAAGGCCGCGGCGCCGGCCCGCACAAGGACTACGTGCTCCTCGACTGCACGCACCTGGGCGCCGAGGTCCTGGAGACGAAGCTGCCGGACATCACCGAGTTCGCCCGCACCTACCTGGGTGTGGACCCGGTGAAGGAGCCGGTGCCGGTGTACCCGACCGCGCACTACGCGATGGGCGGCATTCCGACGAACGTGCACGGCGAGGCCCTGCTCGACAACGACACCGTCCTGCCCGGCGCCTACGCCGCCGGCGAGGTCGCGTGCGTGTCGGTGCACGGCGCGAACCGGCTGGGCACCAACTCGCTGCTGGACATCAACGTGTTCGGCCGCCGCGCCGGCATCGCCGCCGCCGAGTACGCCAACAACCACGACTTCGTCGAGCTGCCGGAGAACCCGGCCAAGATGGTCGAGGGCATGGTCGACCACCTGCGCACCGCGCACGGTGGCGAGCGGGTCGCGGACATCCGCACCGAGCTGCAGCAGACCATGGACACCAACGCGGCCGTGTACCGCACCGAGGACACGCTGAAGACCGCGCTGACCGACGTGCAGCGGCTCAAGGAGCGCTACGGCCGGATCTCGATCCAGGACAAGGGCAAGCGGTACAACACCGACCTGCTCGAGGCGATCGAGCTGGGCTTCCTGCTCGACCTGGCCGAGGCGCTGGTCAACGCGGCGCTGGCGCGCAAGGAGTCCCGCGGCGGGCATGCCCGCGAGGACTACCCGAACCGCGACGACGTCAACTTCATGCGGCACTCGATGTCGTACAAGATGCTGCCGGAAACGCCCGACCCGGACGCCCCGCTGGGCATCAACGGGTTCATGGCCGACATCCGGCTGGACTACAAGCCGGTGACCTTCACCCGGTACGAGCCGATGGAGCGGAAGTACTGACATGACCGCGGTAGCCGAACAGAAGACCGTGAACGGCATTCCCGCGCCCGAGGGCTCGGTCACCATCACGGTGAAGATCCAGCGGTTCAACCCGGAGATCGACGACGCGCCGCACTGGGAGTCCTACGAGGTCCCGGCGCTGCCGACCGACCGGGTGCTGAACCTGCTGTTCAACATCAAGAACTACGTGGACGGCACGCTGTCGTTCCGCCGGTCGTGCGCGCACGGCATCTGCGGTTCGGACGCGATGCAGATCAACGGCATCAACCGGCTGGCCTGCAAGGTGCTCGTCAAGGACCTGCTGGCGAAGGACGGCAAGGAGACCACGGTCACCGTGGCCCCCATCAAGGGCCTGCCGACGCTGAAGGACCTCTACGTCGACATGGAGCCGTTCTTCGAGGCGTACCGGGCGGTGAAGCCGTACCTGATCACCTACGGCAACGAGCCCACGCGCGAGCGGATCCAGTCGGCGGCGGACCGGGAGCGGTTCGACGACACCACCAAGTGCATCCTGTGCGCGGCGTGCACCTCGTCGTGCCCGGTGTACTGGAACGACGGGTCGTACTTCGGCCCGGCGGCGATCGTCAACGCCCACCGGTTCATCTTCGACAGCCGTGACGAGGGCTCCGAGGAGCGGCTGGACATCCTGAACGACGCCGAGGGCGTGTGGCGCTGCCGCACGACCTTCAACTGCACCGACGCGTGCCCGCGTGGCATCCAGGTGACGAAGGCGATCCAGGAGGTCAAGCGCGCGCTGCTGTTCAAGCGCGTCTGAGGTTCCTGCGGAAGAGGCCCCCTCGCCCTTGGTGGCGAGGGGGCCTCTCTCGTTGGTGGTGCGTCGGTCAGGTGCGGCGGCCGCGGACGGCGAGCACGATGATCGCGGCCACGACCACGACGGCCGCGCCGCCGAGCCAGAACGGCCAGACGGGCGTGCCTTCACCGGTCGTCGCGGCGACGGGCGTGGGCTCGGCGGTTTCGGTGGGCTGGTCGCCGAAGACGCCGCCGCTCGGGGTCGTGTAGTCCGGGCCGCGTTCCGGCGTGCCTGAGACCGTGAGATCCAGCGTGACCGGGACCGGGACGTTGTCGCCCTCGTCGAAGGTCGCGCCCAGCTTGACCGCGATGTAGTACCAGCCCGCGACGGCCTGCGTGCGCACCGTCGAGTTGTCGGCCTCGCGGTTGTGGTAGCGCACGGGCGCGGTGGCGATCGCGTCTTGGGCCGGCAGCACGCCGCCGGAGCCGGTGAAGACCGTGGTGTCGGAGTCGATCTCGGCGCGGTACGGGTTGTAGGCGGTGGTGGCGATGTTCGAGATGTTGTCGACGCCGCTGCCGCCCGCCTGTCCGAAGTGGACGCGGTAGGCCAGGCCCTGGCCCCAGCCCAGCTTGACGCGGTAGAAGACGTACTCACCGCGCTGGAGGGTGTCGGTGTAGCGGCCGCTGCCCGTCAGCGGGGCGGCGACGTTGAACGAGCCGCCGCCGACCACGGGCGTGCCGGCGCCGGTGGGTTCGGTGAACGCGGTGGTGGGCAGGACGGCCTTGGAGCCGCCGTCGGTGACGGCGGGCTCGACGCCGACGAGCAGTTCGACGGGCAGCCGCTCGGGCACCTGGGCCGACACGCGGTCCCAGGTCAGGGCGAAGTAGTACCGCCCGCCGCCGCGGCAGTTGTCGGTGCTGCCGCTGCCCTTCTTCGGCTCGGTCGCGCCGTCCCAGGCCTTGGCGATGGTGAGGGCGACGCCGTCGCTGGACATGGTCGCCTGCTCGGCCAGGAAGGCGTGGCAGTCCTCGCCGCCCGCGCCGTAGACGCGCAGCTGGAGCGAGTTGATGTCGTCGAGCCGGTCGACGCCGGGCAGGCGGGGGAAGGAGATCGTGCCGCTGAAGTAGGCGGTGGCGCCCTGCGGGACGTCGACCGCGTAGTAGCGGGTTTCCTTCTGGCCGAGGGTGTCCAGGTGCTGGCCGGAGGCGGCGACCGGCGCGGTGTCCCAGCTCGCGGCGCCGGTGATCGGGGTGCCCGCGGGCTCGTAGGTGCGCAGCGCGGTGGCGGAGACGCGCGGCAGGATGCGCTCCAGGGTCTTGCCGTCGGGCGCGTCGCTGTAGGTGCCGCCGGTGACCTGGGCGATGCAGGTGAGCTGCTCGCGGGACTTGGCGTCGACGTCGAAGCCGACCGCGTGCACGACGACCTTGGCGCCCTGGGCGGTGAGTTCCCTGGCGACCTCGCACGGGTCGGGCGGGGCGCAGGTGTCCTCGCCGTCGGAGACGAGGACGATGGCGCGCGGACCGGTCTGCGGAAGCTCCGCGGCGGCGGTGCGCAGGGCGGTGCCGATCGGGGTGTAGCCGCTGGGCTGGATGCCGTCGACGGCCGCGGTGAGGGCGGGTTTGTCGATGGTCTTCGGGGGGCTGAGGACCTGGACGTCCTGGCAGCCCTGGGCCTTCTCGGCGTCGGACGAGCCGGTGCGGGTGCCGTAGACGGTGAGGCCCACTTCAGCCTGCGCGGGAGCCGACCCGATGAACCGGCGGAGGGCGCTCTTCGCGGCGTCCATCTTGGTGCCGGTGGCGTCCGCCTGTTTCATCGAGCCGGACCCGTCGAGGACGAGCATGGTCGGGGCGTAGGCGGGTTGCTGCGCTTCGGGCTGAGCCTGCGCGTGGGCTGGGGCGAGCCCGACGGCCAGCAGACCAGCGACGGCCGCCGGGAGGAGCCTGGAAAGTCGGAACATGATCCCCCATCCGTGTGATCGATGCCGCTTGGATGCGATCGCAAACGGATGGGTTCCGCCTACTTCCGGAAGACGGTGGGCAACGGCCCGCGCGCGACGGCGCGTTCCAGGGTGAAGCCGAGCGCACGGGCAAGCGTGGCCAGCGTGCCGACGAATTCGGCCGCCGGTCGTTCGACAGCGGGAGCGGGATCAAGCCTGGCGGCGCCTAGCCATGTCGCGACAGCGCCGCGCGGGCCGGCTCTACGGGACGCCCTTCTCCAGGAGAGCTATCCACTCACCGCAAGCGGCTACCCCGCACCTTCGGCGGCGCGATGCTCCAGCACCCACTGCCAGCCGGTCAGGCGTCGACCTTCTCGGGGCGCTTCGTGCGCAGCCCGCGCCATCCGATGATCCCGATGATCGTGCCCAGCGTGAAGCTCACGATCGCCAGGATGAGGTGCACCACGAAGAACCCGGTGGCCGACCCGTCCGGCCCCCACGAGTTCTCGCTGGCCCACAGGTTCTTCACGAACGTGATCCAGATGACCCAGGACCAGATCCCGAAAGCCAGCAGGAACCACGCCACACGTCGAGACATGCTCCGAGTATCCCCCGATCGGATCAGGGCGCCGCGCCGGGGAACCCGTACGCGCGTCCTCTAGCCTGCTTTGGTGCGACGCGGTTTTCTGCTCTCCCTCGTTCTGGTCGTGTTGTCCGGTCTCGTGCCGTTCGCCGGCACCGCGGCGGCCGCTCCCGCCGTCTGCCCCGATGCGGTCGTGCCACCCCCGCCGGTGGACACCTCCGAACAGCCACCGCCCGGCGTCGCCTCGCCCGCTCCCCTTCCCGTGCCCAAGGCGGCCGTCGGCGGGGCTCGCATGGGCGAGTGCGGTGTCGTCTACCCGTCCGGCGCCGCCGTTCCGCCCGACACCACCGCCGCGTCCTGGGTGCTGCAGGACCTCGAAACCGGCGAGGTGCTCGCCGCGAAGAACCCGCACGCCAGGCAGCGCCCGGCGTCGCTGATCAAGACGCTGCTGGCGCTCGTGGTGATCCGCGACCTCAAGCCGGACCAGGTGATCGTCCCGACGGTCGAGGACGCCAGCCAGGAGTGCACCTGCGTCGGCCTCGTCGCGGGCGGGCGCTACACCGTCGACCTGCTGCTGCACGGCCTGCTGATGCACTCCGGCAACGACGTCGCCCACGCCTTCGCGACCGCGCTGGGCGGGGTGCCTGCGACCGTGCGGAAGATGAACGAGCTGGCCGCGGAACTCGGCGCGACGGACACCCGCGCCGCGACGCCGTCCGGCCTCGACGGCCCGGGCATGTCGGCGTCGGCCTACGACATGAGCCTGATCTTCAACTACGCGATGAAGCAGCCCGAGTTCGCCGACTCGATCGCGACCCGCGCGGTCCAGATCCCGGCGCAGCCCGGCAAACCGGCGTTCTCGATCGTCAACGACAACAAGCTGCTCGGCACCTACAACGGGTTCCTCGGCGGCAAAACCGGCTTCACCGACGACGCCCGCCACACCTACGTCGGCGGCGCCGAGCAGAACGGCCGTCGCGTCGCAGTGGTCCTGATGCGGGCCGAGAACCGCCCGACCCCGGTGGTGAACCAGGCCAAGGCGCTGCTGGACTACGGCTTCGCGCTGGCCCGGTCCAACGCCTCGCCCGTCGGGCACCTGGTGTCGCCCGTGGTGTCGGAGGAGACCGCGGGCAGCACCTCGGACGTCGCCGGTGTCTCCGACGCCGGGGCCGCCGCCGGGGAGAAGGATCCGTTCGGAGTGACGGGGTGGATCCTGACGCTGGTGGTGGCGGTGATCATCGTGGCCGGGTTCGTGATCGGGCACCACCGCAAGAAGGGGCAGGGGCCGCAGGCCTACTGACCGCCTTCGGACCGGCCGGCGCTGTTGTGCGGGAGCCGCGCTGCTACCGCCGGCGCCGGCCGAGCCAGGCCAGCATCGCGCCGGCGCTGAACGCTCCTGCCACGGCGCCCGCGCCGGGGCCGCGCCGCACCTCCACCGTCGGGCGGATGACCGCCGGTGGCGGGGGCTCGACCGTCGTCACGAGGTTCTCCCGCGCGGTCGCCGTCCAGGCCGTCACGAACAGCAGGAACCGGGACACCAGGTTGGCGAACACCAGCAGACCGATGATCGGCCCGAACAGGGCCCCGCTCGGCGAACTGGTCACGCTCGCCAGGTAGATCGAACCGACCTGCTTCAGCACCTCGAAACCCACCGAGGCGATCGCGGCGCCCTTGATCGCGCTGCGCGCCGACACCTTCTCCCGCGGCAGCCGCGACAGCACCCACAGGAACACCAGCATGTTCGCCAGCAGCGACAACAGGATCGTCGCCAGGCGGAGGATGAACACCGCCCACCCCTGGTCGTCCAGGCCGACCCACCGCAGGATCAGGTTGCCGACCCCGGCGCCGATCGCGGTCAGGCCGAACGACACCACCAGCGCCAGCCCGAGCCCGGCCAACGCGAGCAGGTCCTTGATCGTCGTCGAGACGATCGGTCGGCTCTTCTTCTCCTGCCCCCACTGGGCGGTCAGCGCGTCCCGCAGGTTGCTCATCCAGCCGATGCCCGAGTACAGGGCCAGCAGCAGACCGAACACCCCCGTGCCGCCGCGCGACTTCAACGCCGTGTCCACGATGTTCGCGACGAAGTCCCCGATGCCCGCCGGCGTCGACGACACGATCCCGTCACGCAGCTCGTTCAGGGCGGCCTCGTTGTTCGCCAGCACGAACCCGGCGATCGAGAACCCGACCATGAGCAGCGGGAACAACGACAGCACGCTGAAATACGTGATCGCCGCCGCGTAGTGGTTGCCGTAGCGCTCGCCGAACGCGTCGTTGGCCCGCACCAGGTGATCGAGCCACGGGTACTTCCGGCGCAGCCGCGGGACCAGCTTCTCCTTCTCTTCCGCCACGGGAAAACGCTAACGACCCCGCCCCGACCTCGCAATTCGGGGCCGGGGCGAGTCCACTGTGGACGTCAGGACGCGGGCGGCAGGAATCCGACGCTGTCGAACACCCGGGCCAGCGTCCGCGACGACACCTCGCGCGCCTTCTCCGCGCCGCGGGCCAGGACCTTGTCCAGTTCGGCCACATCGTCCAGATAGGACTGCACGCGCTCCTGGATCGGGGTGACCCACTCGACCAGGACCTCGGCCAGGTCCTTCTTCAGGTCGCCGTACCCCTTGCCCTCGTAGGCCGCCTCCAGGTCCGCGATCGTGCGGTCGGTCAGCGCCGAGTAGATCGACAGCAGGTTCGACACGCCCGCCTTGTTCTCCCGGTCGAACTTGACCTCGCGGCCGGTGTCGGTGACCGCCGAGCGGATCTTCTTAGCCGAGCGCTTCGGGTCCTCCAGCAGCTCGATGATGCCGTTCGGCGAGGACGCCGACTTGCTCATCTTCACCGCCGGGTCCTGCAGGTCGTAGATCTTCGCCGTGCCCTGCACGATGTGCGGCTCCGGCACGGTGAACGTCTTGCCGAAGCGCTGGTTGAACCGCTGCGCCAGGTTGCGGGTCAGCTCCAGGTGCTGGCGCTGGTCCTCGCCCACCGGCACCGCGTCCGCCTGGTAGATCAGGATGTCCGCGGCCATCAGCACCGGGTAGGTGAACAGGCCGACGCTCGCGTGGTCGGTGCCCTGCTTGGCGGCCTTGTCCTTGAACTGCGTCATCCGGCTGGCCTCGCCGAACCCGGTCAGGCACTCCAGCACCCAGGACAGCTGCGCGTGCTCGGGCACCTGGCTCTGCACGAACAACGCGCTGCGCTCCGGGTCCACACCCAGCGCGAGCAGCTGCGCGGCCGAGACGCGGGTGCGCTGCCGCAGCACCTTCGGGTCCTGCTCGACCGTGATCGCGTGCAGGTCGACGACCATGTAGAAGGTCTCGTGCGTGTCCTGCATGCGCACCCACTGCCGGAGGGCGCCGAGGTAGTTGCCGAGGTGGAACGAGTCGGCGGTCGGCTGGATCCCGGAGAGCACGCGCGGGCGGGCGGTGGTTTCTGGCGCTTCGGACACGACCCTGATTGTCTCAGGCCCCGCGGACGGCGATCGCAGCGAGGTCCGCCGCCGGGCCGCGCAGCCGCGACCCGGCGCGCCAGACCAGCCGGAGCTCGCGGTGCAGGTCGAGTCCGCCGACGTCGACGGCGACCAGCGTGCCCGCAGTGATTTCCGCGGCGACCGTGTGCGCGCCCAGCACGGCCGGGCCGATGCCCTCCATGACCGCCGACTTGATCGCCGTCGTCGACGAAAGTTCCAGCAGCGGCTCGGCCAGCTCCGCGGGCGCCAGCGCGACTTCCAGCGCGCGGCGGGTGCCGGAGCCGCGTTCCCGGCTGATCAGCGGCGTCGCGGCCAGCTCGTCCGCCCGCGTCGGCCGCCGTCGCCGGGCCCACGGGTGGCCGGGAGCGACGACGAGCCGGAGTTCGTCGACGGCCACCGTCTCGGCCTCGAGTCCCGCCGGCAGGTCCGGCCCTTCGACGAACCCGAGGTCGACCTCGCGGGCCAGCACCTGCGCGGCGACCTCCCCCGAATTGCCCGAGGTGAGCGCCACCGCGGTGCCCGGGTCGAGGCGGCGCAGCGCGGCGAGCCACCGGGGCAGCAGGTACTCGGCGACGGTCAGGCTGGCCGCCACGCGCAGGTGCTCGTCACGGCGGGCGCGCAGCGCGGCGATCCCGGCTTCCAGGTCGGTGGCGGCCTCCACGACCGGCCGGGCCCAGTCGGCGACCAGCGCGCCGGAGTCGGTGAGCCGGGAGCCGCGCGGCGACCGGTCGACGAGCGCGACGCCGATCTGCGCCTCCAGCTGGCGGATCCGGGCGCTGGCCGCGGGCTGCGAGATCCCGTGGGCACGCGCGGCCGCGCCGATGCTGCCGAGCTGCGCGACGGACAGCAGCAGCTCGAAGCCGGCGAGGTCGGTGACACGCAGGGGCATAGACACAGGTTATGAGCTCATCGGCCGGTGATCCCTACCGGATGCGGCGTGGTGGACCGAACGTGGAGGCATGCTCGAACGCGCGCCGCGCCTGTCCCGCCCCGGCACCACCCCGAACTGGTTCGCTTCCGTGATGGGCAGCGGCATCGTCGCGACCGCCCTCCCGGCGCCGCTGTCGGTGCTGCGGCCGGTGGTCACGGTCGTGTGGGCGCTGGCCGCGGTGTGGCTGGTGGTGCTGGTCTGGCAGCTGGTCGCGGACCGGCGGCGGCAGCACCGGCACCTGCGCGACCCGGTGCTGGTGCACTTCTGGGGCGCGCCGCCGATGGCGCTGCTGACGATCGGAGCGGGCGCGGTGGCCCTGGGCCGGGACTGGATCGGCACCGGCCCGGCGCTGGTGGCCGGCGCGGTGCTGTGGACCGCGGGCACGGCGCTGGGGCTGGTGACCGCGGTGGGCGTGCCGTACCGGATGATCACCGGCCGCATCCCGGCCGCGGAACCGTTCGCGGGCTGGCTGATGCCGGTCGTGCCGCCGATGGTCTCGGCGGCCACCGGCGCCGCGCTCGTGCCGCACCTGCCGGCCGGGCAGCCGCGGCTGGCGCTGCTGCTGGCGTGCTACGCGATGTTCGGGATCAGCCTGTTCGCCACGGTCGTGCTGCTGCCGCAGATCTGGCACCGGCTGGTGACCGCGGGGACGGAGGCCGCCCGGGTGCCCGCGCTGTGGATCGTGCTGGGGCCGCTGGGCCAGTCGATCACCGCGGCGAACCTGCTGGGCGCTGCCGCACCGGGGGTGCTGCCGTTCGGGGCCGCGGCGGAGGCGTTCGGGTTGTTCTACGGCCTCGCCGCGTGGGGGTTCGCGATGCTGTGGCTGGCGATCGCGGCGGCGGTCACGTTGCGGACCGTGCGCGCCGGGATGCCGTTCTCACTCACCTGGTGGAGCTTCACGTTCCCCGTCGGCACCTGCGTCACCGGCACGAGCGCGCTGGCCGCGGTGACCGGTTCGGCGTTGTTCGGCGGGGCCGCGGTGGCGCTCTACGTTTTGCTCGTGGGCGCCTGGGTAACCGTCGTACTGCGGACGGGTCAGACCTGGGGACGCCGGTAGGGGGTCAGAGCCGGGCGCGTGGGCTCTTCGGAGGTCTCGACGACGACGGGGACGACGGCCTCCGCCTGGGCCTTGCGGCGCTGGCGCACGATGCCCAGTGCCATGCCGATGATGCCGAGCAGGACCGCGGCGAGGCCGACGGGGCCGAGCAGGCCGAACGAGACGCCGGTCGGTTCGGCCTGGGTGGCCGGCGACGCCGCGGCGACGCCGGTGGTGGTCGCGGTCGCGAAGACCGCCAGGACCAGGCCGGCCCGCAGTACGTGCACTGTTCGGTTGCGCACCGGTGTGCCTCCTGAGACGAGACTGCCGTTCCAAGGTGTGCGTCACCCTAATGGGCGACGGTTACCAGCGTGAAAACTACCGACCGTGTCAAGGCCGATCGTTTTTGATCACGTGCGGGGCAGAGAGTAGCGCCCAACGGAGTGCCGGGGACACGGGGGCCACACCCGAACCAGCACCAAGCACGACGTGCCAGCTCAGACGGCTCGCGCTAGTCGGTCTGCTTCGGGTGCCCGACGCCCGCGTGCTGAACCCAGACCGTCCGCCGCGGCTCGTCGAGGAGGTACCAGACCCGGGCCGCGCCGGTCACCTCCAACTGCCACCGCGGGAGGCTGCGCCCCTGGTGCGTCCCGTGCGCGAGTCCGCCCTTGAGCTGGTGGTGGCGGCTGGTCGGCTTCCCGGGGCCCGGACCGGGGTCCGTCCGCATGGTCTCCCAGGCCTTCCGCAGGTTCCCCCGGGCCGCCGCTTCGAGTTCGTGCCGGCCCTTGACGGCTTCCGTGGTGCTGAACCGGATATCCCACTCGCCGCCGACGGCAGGCGGAGCGACCGGGTCACCACGCTTGGGGCTCACGCGTCCGCTGCCCCCGGAGCTGGGACCGGGCCGAAGTCGTCTCCGTCCCGCTGCAGCACGGCGAGCAGCTCGGGATCGGCGTAGACCTCCGCCGTGTGCCGCCACGAGGTGATGACCTGAGCCACGGGAGCCGGATTGCGCAAGGCCTCCGCACCTTCGAGCGCGTCGACGAGTTCGACGACGAAGGCCTGCACGTCCTCGCGCGGCAGGAAGCGCACCCACGGGAAGGCGTCTGGCACGACCTCGGTGACCAGGGACCGGATCTGGTCGTCGTGCTTCATCAGCGCCAGGAACAGCCGGGTGGTGGCGGACGCGGCTTCGTCCGCCTGCTCGGCCCGGCTCGACGTGGTCAGGACGAGGTCTTCCTCGTCCGCCGCGCGGCGGTGCACCCGCAGCGTCCGGGCACGCCGCAGTTTGCTCAAGGTGTCCTTGGGCTTGTTGAGCAGGTCGGAGAGGTTGACCTCCGGTGCGGTCATAGTTTCAAACTACTTGCGAACTACTGCGACGGCGAGTCAGGACTTGCTCTGGTCGTTGCTCAGCCACTTCTCCGGGCGCACGCGGACCAGCAGCGACTTCTCCCCAAGCGCGCCGTCCACGTATGCGCGCGCGTCGGGCTCCGGGAGGTACCTGGCGGTGATCGCGAGGGCCTCCTCGGGCGTCGGCGGGGCGTCGTTGGCCACGACGGGTCCCTCGATCGTCACGTACTTGTACGGCCAGTTCTCGGTCTGCACGGTCAGGCTGAGCCGGCCCGCCTTGCGCGCCAGCTTCTCCTTCACCGTCCCGCGTTCCATCCACAGCAGGACGTCGCCGCCGGGCCGGTAGTCGTACCAGATCGGCACGGCCAGCGGCGCCCGTCCGTCCCGCTCGACGGCCAGCACGCCGATGTGCACGGCGGCCAGGAAATCCTCACGCTCGGAAGCGGTCATCACGAATGACACGAGCTGCCCCCAATCAGTCGGTGTGCCAGGGACAACACCCGTGCTCATCCGGACATTCCGGCTATTCCGGGGAAAAGTCGAACGTCGCCGTCACCGGGGCGTGGTCGGACCAGCGCAGCTCGTAGCTCGGCGCCCGCTCCACCACCACCGACGTGCACTTCTCGGCCAGGCCGGGCGTCGTGACCAGGTAGTCGATGCGCCAGCCCGCGTCGTTGTCGAAGGCCTTGCCGCGGTAGGACCACCACGTGTACGGGCCGGGCCCCTCCGGGTCGAGCTTGCGCTGCACGTCCACGTACCCGGCCTCGCCGAACACGCGGCTCATCCAGGCCCGCTCCTCGGGCAGGAAGCCGGAGTTCTTCTGGTTGCCCTTCCAGTTCTTCAGGTCGATCTCGGCGTGCGCGATGTTCCAGTCACCGCCGACGACGACCTCGCAGCCCGCCGCCTCGGCCTTGCCGCGCAGCTCGACCAGGTACGGCAGGAACGCGGCCATGAAGCGCTCCTTCTCGTCCTGCCGCGGCGTCCCCACGTCGCCGCTCGGCAGGTACAGGCTGGCCACGACCACACCGGGCAGGTGCACTTCGAGGTAGCGCCCGCTGTCCTCGAACTCGGCCTCACCGAAGCCGACGCGCACCTCCGACGGCTCGGCCCGGCTGTAGACGGAGACGCCGTTGCGGCCCTTCACGGCGGACGGCGCGTGGTGCGCGTGCCACCCCGCCGGCGCGACGACGTCCTTGGGGAGCTGCCCGGCCTCGGCGCGCACCTCCTGGCAGAGGATCACGTCGGACCCGCTGGCGGCGAGCCACTCGACGAACCCCTTCTTGGCGGCGGCGCGCATGCCGTTGACGTTGACTGTGGAGACGGTGAACACGCCCAGCACGCTACCGGCCGCCCCCGACGTTCCCGGACACTGCTGCCATGAGCGAGCTCATCGTCCTCGGCAGCTGCGGCGCGTGGCCGGAGCCGGGCCGCGCGTGCGCCGGCTTCCTCCTCACGCACGAGGACTTCCGCGTCGTACTGGATCTGGGCTACGGCACCGTCGGCGCCCTGCTGGAGCACTGCCCGCGCGGCGAGGTCGACGCCGTGATCGTCACCCACCGCCACCCGGACCACTGCGTGGACCTCAGCGCACTGGCCCGCGTGCGGCACTACGAGGCCCCGGACGCGCCGAAGATCCCCCTCTACTGCGAGCCGGGTGTGCTCGACGTCCTGCGCGCCCTGGAGCCCCGGCCGGACCCCGCGACCGTGTTCGAGGTGCACGACCTCGGCCGTCCGGCGCGGGTCGGGCCGTTCTCCCTGACCCCGTTCCCGCTGCCGCACCACGTGCCGGACTACGGCGTGCGCCTCGCGGCGCCCGGCCTCACCGTCGCCTACACCGGCGACTGCGGGCCGACGGAGGCCCTGCGCGAACTGGCGCGCGACACCGACCTCTTCATCGCCGACGCGACACTGCAGGAAGAACCCCCGCCGGGCAGCCCGCGCGGCGTCATGACCGCCACGGAGGCGGCGACCTGGGCGGCTGCCGCGGGCGCGCGCCGGTTGCTGTTGACCCACTTCTGGCCGGGCAGCGATCGGGCGATCTCCGCGGCGCAGGCGAGCACGGTGTTCGGCGGCGAGGTGATCGTCGCCGAGGAGGGGCTCGTCGTGGCGCTCTGACGTCAGCAGTTCCCGCTGACCGGCTGCAGGTACTCCGTCTTCGCCCACTTGTTCTCGGCGATCTTGCGGAACCCGTTCTGGACCTCGGCCTGGGCGTCGGTCTCGGCGTTCTGGTTGAACTTGCCCACGATGTCCGCACCGGTGTCCGGCGCCGCCCGCACGTTGAGCACGTCCGCGGTGACGGTCACGCGGCAGCCGCCGGAGCCGCCACCGGTGGCGCCTTCCGAGACCTGCTTGTCGCTGCCCATCACGTAGATCAGCCCGACGCCGGCCAGGATCGCGACGATGATCAGTGCCCGCTTGGGGATGCCCAGGAACACGGGTGCTCCTCACCAGCTGAAAGTGCGCGTTCCGGGTAAGGGTAGCCACACTTCAGCACCCCCGACAGGCCCGCGCGGGCGAACCACCCGAGAGGCGTCACGACGCGGGCACGCTCGGTGACGAAACGGTCTGCCAGACGCTGTCATGGCGCACCACGTGAGTGCCGGCGCGGGCCAGGAGGGCGACGACGACCGGATCCCGGTACGGATCGAACGGGCGCTGCGCCTGCCACAGGTGACCGGACAGGGCCTTCGCCAGCTGTTCGGCCGCCCCGGTCCCGCGGACGGTCAGGACGGTGAGCGAGACGATCCGGTCGCCCGGGACGCGGCAGACCACGTCCAGGCGACTGCGCGCGGCGCCGGTCAGCCGCAACGCGCCGAGCACGAGCCCGCACAGCAGCTGCGCGAGCATCTCCAGCAGCGCGAACGGCACGAGCACGAGCCAGACCAGGAGCTGCAGGCCGGCCACGACCGCCTCCAGCGCCTGCCCGGCGAGCCCCACGACCAGCAGCAGCGGCGCGAGGTAGAGCCACTCCCAGCCGCGGATCTCCCGGTCCTTCGCCTTGCGCTGCTCCCGGCGCTCCTGGCGCCACTCCGACGGGGTGCGCCGCGGATCGGTCCGCACGGCGCGGTAGCGGTCGTACTCGCCGGACGCGATGTTCATCGGCTGGATCACGCGCTTCCACGGCGCGAAGCGGCGCGTCAGCGTCCAGACGTGGTTGTCGGGGTGGATCACCTGCACCCGCGCAGTCATACCGGAGACCGCGGGCGGACGAAGAAGAGGCCCGGTCACCGTGCGGTGACCGGGCCTCTCGCTGTGGCCGGAAAAACGCGGACTCAGCCCTGGGCGATCTTCGCCGCCAGGTTCTCGTCCAGGGTCGCCAGGAACTCCTCCGTCGTCTGGAACGGCTGGTCCTTGCCGACGAGAAGCGCCAGGTCCTTGGTCATCTTGCCGCTCTCGACGGTCTCGATGACGACCTGCTCCAGCTTGTTGGCGAAGCCGACCAGCTCGGAGTTGCCGTCCAGCTTGCCGCGGTGCTCGAGACCCCGGGTCCACGCGAAGATCGACGCGATCGGGTTCGTCGAGGTCGGCTTGCCCTGCTGGTGCTGGCGGTAGTGCCGGGTGACCGTGCCGTGCGCGGCCTCGGCCTCCACGGTCTTGCCGTCCGGCGTGCGCAGCACCGAGGTCATCAGGCCCAGCGAGCCGAAGCCCTGCGCCACGGTGTCGGACTGCACGTCACCGTCGTAGTTCTTGCACGCCCAGACGTAGCCGCCCTCCCACTTCAGCGAGGCGGCGACCATGTCGTCGATCAGGCGGTGCTCGTAGGTCAGGCCCTTGGCGTCGAAGTCGGCCTTGAACTCGGCCTCGAAGATCTCCTGGAAGGTGTCCTTGAACATGCCGTCGTAGGCCTTCAGGATGGTGTTCTTCGTCGACATGTAGACCGGCATGCCGCGGTCCAGGCCGTACTGCAGCGAGGCGCGCGCGAAGTCCTCGATCGACTTCCGGTAGTTGTACATGCCCATCGCGACGCCGCCACCCTCCGGGTAACGGGCGACCTCGAACTCGATCGGCTCGGAGCCGTCCTCTGGCACGTACGTCATGGTCACCGTGCCGGGTCCGGGAACCTTGAAGTCGGTGGCCTTGTACTGGTCACCGTGCGCGTGGCGGCCGATGATGATCGGCTTCGTCCAGCCCGGGACCAGCCGCGGGATGTTCTGGATGATGATCGGCTCACGGAAGACGACACCGCCGAGGATGTTGCGGATGGTCCCGTTCGGGCTCCGCCACATCTTCTTCAGGCCGAACTCCTCGACCCGGGCCTCATCCGGCGTGATGGTGGCGCACTTGACGCCGACGCCGTGCTTCTTGATGGCGTTCGCGGAGTCGACGGTGATCTGGTCGTCGGTCCGGTCGCGCTCTTCGATACCCAGGTCGTAGTACTCGAGGTTGATGTCGAGGTACGGGTGGATCAGCTTGTCCTTGATGAACTTCCAGATGATGCGAGTCATCTCGTCGCCGTCGAGTTCTACGACGGTGCCCTCGACCTTGATCTTGGCCATGAGCCGCGGTGCTCCTCTCGCGGATCTGCGCGGATCTGCGCGCGTTCGTGCAGCACATCTAATGCGGTACAAGCGTACTGCTATTGGGTGGCGGACACCTCAATTGGTGACGTACCTCAGTCTCGCAAAGGCCCGAAGTGGCAGAAGTCACGCCCCTCCGTGGAGCGGTGGAGCTGCGGTCGGTGCTGCTGGAGCGCTGCGCGGAGGCGCTGATCAGGTCGGGAAGTGCGCGCTGACGGGCACGAGTGCGACCATGGGCCCATGCCGAAGAAGCTCCGTCTCACCGGTGACGCCGACGCGGACAAGCTCCTCTCCGAGGACCCGTTCGCCCTCCTCACCGGGATGCTCCTGGATCAGCAGATCGCGATGGAGACCGCGTTCATCGGGCCCAAGAAGATCGCCGACCGCATGGACGGCTTCGACGTGCGCAAGATCGCCGAGTCCGACCTCGACGAGTTCGTCGAGCTGTGCGTGACCCCGCCTGCGATCCACCGCTACGGCGGCTCGATGGCGCGCCGCGTGCACGCGCTCGCCAACCACATCGTCGAGCACTACGACGGCAAGACCGACCAGATCTGGAAGCAGGGCAAGCCGGACGGCAAGGAGGTTCTGCGCCGCCTCAAGGAGCTGCCCGGCTACGGCGACCAGAAGGCGCGGATCTTCCTCGCCCTGCTCGGCAAGCAGCGCGGGGTCCAGCCCGAGGGCTGGCGGGAGGCCGCGGGCGCGTACGGCGAGGACGGCTCGCGCCGCTCCATCGCCGACGTCGTCAGCCCGGAAACGCTCGCCGAGGTCCGCGCCTTCAAGAAAGCCGCCAAGGCCGCAGCGAAGAACTGATCAGCCGGGGTGGGCGCCGACCGTGTCGCGGATTTCGGCGCCCAGTCCCGAACCGCTCTCCCGCGCGCAGTGCGCGCAGCAGAAGAACCGGCCCTCGACCTCGACGCCGTGCCCGAGGATCCGGCACCCGCAGTGCTCGCACGACGGCGCGATCTTCTGCGCCGCGCATTCGATGCTGTCGAACGTGTAGGTGTCCCCGCTGACCGTCCGGACCTCGAAGGACATCCAGTAGTCGTTTCCGCAGACCACACAGCTAGCCATCGCCAGAACTCCTTTTCCGCATCGGGATGAATCGAAGCCTGCTCGCCTTCCGGAAACCGGGCAACTTGATCAATTCCCGGTCCAGTGACAATTGCCCCGCGCCCGATTTACCCTGGTTTCGCGGGAGGTGGTCGGTGATGCACGCAGCCGTAGGAGACCGGATCCTGGTCCACGGTCGCACCGTCGGGGCGGCCGAGCAGCGCGGTGAGATCGTCGAAGTCCGCGGGGAGAACGGCGGGCCGCCTTACCTCGTGCGCTTCGCGGACGGCCACGAAGGCCTGATCTTCCCCGGCTCGGACTGCGAGGTCAGTCACGACAAGCAGGAGCACAACGCCTGACCGGGCCACGCACGTGGTCATGGTCACCCGGCCGGCGGGATGACATCGGGCTCCCGCCTGGTTGACACTGGTCGAGGGACAGCTCGTGCCGCCATGGACGGCGATGGGCTGTCCTTATTCATGCCCGTTGACTGTATCGATGCAGACGTTCCCTCGAAAGGAGAACCGTGCCCATCGCGCTGCTCGCGCTCGCCGTCGGTGCCTTCGGTATCGGCACCACGGAATTCGTCATGATGGGTGTCCTTCCGCAGACGGCCGCGACGTTCGGGGTGGACATCCCGACCGCCGGTCACCTCATCTCCGCCTACGCTCTCGGTGTCGTCGTCGGCGCGCCGCTGCTGACGGCGGTCGCCGTCCGGCTGCCGCGCAAGACGATGCTGCTGGCGATGATGGCGCTGTTCACGGCGGGCAACCTGCTCTTCGCCGTCGCGCCGAACCAGGAGTTCGGCGTGGTCTTCCGGTTCCTCGCCGGACTGCCGCACGGCGCGTTCTTCGGCGCAGGCGCGGTCGTGGCGTCGAGCCTCGTCAAGCCCGGCGACCGCGCGAAGGCCGTGTCGCTGATGTTCCTCGGCCTGACCCTGGCCAACGTCGTCGGCGTGCCGCTGGGCACGCTGCTCGGCCAGCAGGTCGGCTGGCGCGCCACGTTCGCCGTGGTCGCGGTGATCGGGCTGGTCGCCGTGCTGGCGATCGCGAAGCTCGTGCCGCACCAGGGCCGCCCCGAATCCCCGTCCCTGCGCGGTGAGCTGGGCGCGTTCCGCCGCCCGCAGGTGTGGCTGGCCCTGGCGATCGTGACCTTCGGGCTGGGCGGCGTGTTCGCCTGCCTGTCCTACGTGACGCCGATGATGACCGATGTCGCAGGCTACGACCCGCAGGCGGTGACGCTGCTGCTCGCGCTGGCCGGTGTCGGGATGACGATCGGCAACCTGCTCGGCGGGCGGCTGGCCGACAAGGCGCTGATGCCGAGCCTGTACGTGGCGCTGCTCGCGCTGGCCGCGGTGCTCGCGGTCTTCACGGTCACCGCGCACAACAAGGTCGGCGCGGCGATCACGATCTTCCTGGTCGGCGTCGCCGGGTTCATGATCGGCCCGATGATGCAGACCCGCGTCATGGTCAAGGCCGGTGGCGCGCCGTCGATGGTGTCGGCCGCGGTGCAGTCCGCCTTCAACGTCGCCAACTCGATCGGCGCCTACCTCGGCGGCCTGGTGATCGCGGGCGGGCTCGGCCTGGTCTCGCCGAACTGGGTCGGCGCGGGACTGGCCGTCGTCGGCCTGACGATCGCCGTGGTGTCCGGCTCGCTGGACCGCCGCGAGGAGGCCACGCGCGCCCCGGCGATGGCCGAGGCCTGAGTCAGGTGCCGAACGGCCCGTCGGTGATCGTGAAGGCCAGGAAGAGGATGAGCACGCCGAGCCCGGCGTAGCTGAGGACGTCCACCGGGCGGCCGCGGATGGCCAGCAGGCCGGCCCGCACGCCCGGCAGGACGGCCCGCAGGATCGCCGCCACGAGCAGGGCGCCGCCGATGATCGCGGCGCCCTGCCGCCAGTGGTACTGCCAGATCCGCACGCCCGCGACCGCCACCAGCAGCATCACCAGCGCGAACGGGACCTGCTCCAGGACGGCCGCGCGGTTACGCCGTGGCGAGTGCACGCTCGGCCGCCTCGACGACGTTGGTGACCAGCATCGCCCTGGTCATCGGGCCGACCCCGCCCGGGTTGGGCGACAGCCACCCGGCGACCTCCGCGACCGCCGGGTCCACGTCGCCGGTGAGCTTGCCGTCGACGTGCGAGACGCCGACATCCAGGACCGCGGCGCCGGGCTTGACCATGTCCGGCTTGATCAGGTGCGGCACGCCGGCCGCGGCGATCACGATGTCGGCGCGCTTGACCTCGGCCGCCAGGTCCCTGGTGCCGGTGTGGCACAGGGTCACGGTGGCGTTCTCGCTGCGGCGGGTCAGCAGCAGCCCCATCGTGCGGCCCACGGTGACACCGCGGCCGACGACGGTGACGTTCGCGCCCGCGATGGGCACGTCGTGGCGCTTGAGCAGTTCGAGGATCCCGTACGGGGTGCAGGGCAGCGGGCCCGCCTCGTTGAGGACCAGCCTGCCGAGGCTGACCGGGGCCAGGCCGTCTGCGTCCTTCTCCGGCGCGATGCGCTCCAGGATCCGGCCGGCGTCGAGGTGCTTGGGCAGCGGCAGCTGGACGATGTAGCCGTGGCAGGCCGGGTCGTTGTTGAGCTCGTCGATGACGGCTTCGAGCTTGTCCTGGCTGATGTCGCCGGGCAGGTCGCGGCGGATGGAGTTGACACCGATCTTCGCGCTGTCCGCGTGCTTCATCCGCACGTACGAGTGCGAGCCGGGATCGTCGCCGACCAGGACGGTTCCCAGCCCGGGCGTCACGCCCCGCTCGGCCAGGGCGGCCACCCGCGGCTTGAGCTCTTCGAAGATGGCGTTCTTGGTCGCTTTGCCGTCGAGAACCGTCGCAGTCACGGCTCCCATTCTGGCAAAGGAATGAACGAGGCCTCACGCGAGGACGGCGGAGGACACTATGGGTAGTTCCGCTGAAACGCTTAGTACCTCGATTGATGTATCTGCACTGGTCATTGCCCCTATTGGTGCGGGTGGTGTGCAATCGGATCAGTGACCAGTCAAAATGGCCTGGTGGCGCAACCGACGACCCAGCTGAACGCGACCGAGCAGGACACCCTGGTCAAGCAGATCGGACTGGCCCTGCTGCGGGCCGCTCCGCGGGACTGGCGGCGGGTGACCGCGACCTACCGGGCGGTCGGCCGCTACCACGAACTGTCCGGTGAGGTGCTCCTCGAAGACGGGTCGGCCCAGGAGTGGATGGCCACCCACGACATCGCCACGCTGTTCGGCCGGTTGCGGGCCGGGATGTACCGCGAGGGCCGCGGCACCTGGTTCAACGCGCGTTACCAGCTCGACCACCCATCGAGCTACAACCTGGAGTACGACCGCGACGAGCCGCGGTGGGACCTGATGCCCCCGCCGCAGGCCTACGCCGACGAGCTGCGGATGTTCCCCCGCTCCGAGGACAACGTGCCGGAGTGGCTGATGCGCCGCATGGCCGGCCTCGCGCCCGAGCAGCCCGGTCCGCGCTTCCGGATCGCCCGGATCTTCGACGGCCACGAGCCGAACGGCCGCCCGGTGCTCAACCGCCCCGAGCTGGACGCCGACGAGCAGCAGCGGGTGCTCGAGTACCTGAACAACGCGCCGGTCGTGCGTGCCGAGCGCGGGTTCGACCTGGACCGGCTGGCGCAGCAGCCCGCCGCGACCGTGCCGGTGGCCTTCCACACCGACGGGGTGTGGATCTGGCCCGCGGCGGTCAACTACTACCTGCAGGAGTACGGCGTCGCGCCGGAGGCCGAGCTGGTCGCGCACATCGCCGCGGCCGGGCACGCGCTGCCGGAGGTGCCGGAGCAGACCGTGCAGGCCGCCGGGGCGTACCTGAACCGCGGTCCCGCGCAGCCGCCGCGGCGGGTGCCGGAGCAGGCCGCGCCGCCGCCCGCCGAGCCTGGTCCTGCTCCTGCTGTCGAGGCGGAGCCGGTCGAGCAGCCGACGACGCTGAGACCGGTGATCGACCCCGACGCCGGGCCGCCCACCATGCTGGTGCAGCCGCCGGTGAAGGACGCCGAGCCGGAGCCCGCCGAGGAGACCGGGGACGAAACCCGCAGCTGGGACGCGCGCGAGGCGTTCACGGACTCGCCGCACGGTGGCGAAGCTGCGCGTGGCGCCGAAGGTGCTGCGCGTGGTGCCGAAGGGGCTGCGGAAGGCCGGCCGTGGGAGCCGACCTGGGAGCCGCGGGACGGTTCGGCCGCCGACGAGGATCCCACGGAGGGCCGGGGCTGGGACGGCCGCGAGGCGTACGCCGCGCAGGAAAGCGCTGAGGCGCGCGGTGTGGCTGGTGCCGAGGGTCGCGGTGCCGGCCCGGAGGGTGCGGAGGCGCGTGGCCTCGGCGCCGAGGGCGCGGAAGCGCGTGGCTTCGGCCCGGAGGGGCGCGGCTTCGGCGGTCCGGAGGGACCGGAGGGGCGCGGCTTCGGCGGTCCGGAGGGACCGGAGGCGCGTGGCTTCGCCGGCCCGGAGGGGCCGGAAGGGCGTGGGCTCACCCCCGAGGCTCGCGGGCCGGAGCGCTTCGGCCAGGAAGCCCCGGAGGGCCGTGGGCTGCCGCAGGAACGCCCCGGACCGGAAGCGCGGGGGCAGGAACGGTTCGGCCAGGCCGGCCCCGAAGGCATCCCCGGCCAGGAGGGACTCGCCGGCCCTGGCTTCGGCCAGGAAGGTCCGGAAGGGCGGGGCAGCGGTCCCGAATCCCGCGCCTTCGGCCAGGAAGGCCGTGGCGCCGGGCCGGAACCCCGCGGCTTCGGCCAGGAGGCGCCCGAGGGCCGTGGCCAGCACGGTCTTGCCGGACCCGAGTCCCGCGGCTACGGCCAGGAAGCGCCCGAGGGGCGCGGCCAGCACGGCTTCGCAGGCCAGGAAGGGCCGGAATCGCGCGGCTACGGCCAAGTAGCGCCCGAGGGGCGCGGCCAGCACGGCTTCGCAGGCCAGGAAGGGCCGGAATCGCGCGCCTTCGGCCAGGAAGCGCCCGAGGGGCGCGGCCAGCACGGCTTCGCCGGCGCGGAGCGCTTCGGTCAGGAAGCTCCCGAGGGACGCGGCCCCCGCGGCCCGGAGCGCTTCGGCCCGGAGGGGCAAGCCCCCGGCCAGGTGCCCGCGGCGGGGCTGGACGCCCGCCGTTCCGAAGGCTTCGGGCAGGAGGCTCCGGAGGGCCGCGGCCAGCGCGGCTTCGCCGGTCCCGAAAGCCCCGAGGGCCGCGAGGGCCGCGCCTTCGTGGGCCACGAGGGTCCCGACCAGCGCGCCTCCACCAGCCCCGAAAGCCCTGACCAGCGCGGCTTCGCCGGGCACGAGGGCCCCGACCAACGCGGCTTCACCGGCCAGGAAAGCCCTGATCAGCGCGCCTTCACCAGCCACGAAGGCCCCGACCAGCGCGCCTTCACCAGCCCCGAAAGCCCCGACCAGCGCGGCTTCACCGGCCACGACGACCAGCAGGACACTCCCCCCGGCGCGGATGGCCGCTCCGTCGAGGGGCGTCCGGGCTTCGAGCGGGGCGGCGATCCGCGCGGTGGCTCCAGGGCGTTCGCGGGGCAGGCGCCGCGCGGGGGGCGGCCCTCGAGTGACGGTCCGCCGACCATGCTGGCCCGCCCGGTGTCCCCGCCGCCCGGCCCGGCCGAGCCGAAGCCGTCCGGTCCGGCCGAGCCGGCCCTGGACAACCTGCGCTCCAAGCTCGCCGACCTCGGGGTTCCGGACGGGGCCTACCGCATCGGCGAACCGGCCGAGCACGGCTGGAGCCTCGAGAAGGTCGACGACGGCTGGCGCGTCGGCTGGTACGACGAGGCCCTGACGAGCCCCGCGGTCTTCGGCGACGCCGACGACGCCGCCGCGTTCATGCTCGGCAAGCTGCTGCTCAACCCGGGCGGCCGCACCGCACCGCCGGCACGGCCGGAGATGGACGCCACCGAGGTGCCGCTCACCCCGGCCCAGGAACCGGCCGAGCCGCAGCGGCACGACCTCCCGCAGCGCGCCCTCACCGACCGCCTCGACGAACCGGACCCGGCCGGGCCGCCCACGGTGCTCGCCGCGCCCCCGGTCGCGCCGCCCCCGCCCGCCCCGCCGCGACGCGAACCGCCGCCGCGACGGGTCGAACCGGCCGCGCCCGCCCCCGCGGCGGCCACGGCCTCGGCGGCCTCCGGTGGCGGCAACCAGCAGTGGCCGATCCAGCCGCTGCCCGGCGAGCCGCCGCTGACGCTGTTCCGCGGCAAGGAGATGCGCGAACTGCCCGCGGGCAGCGAACTCGACCGCTTCGGCGGCCCGAACGGCAACCTGACCTACGCGGCCGGGACCCCGTTCGAGGAGCGCTCGCTGGTGCCGGAGTGGGTGACCCGCCCGTACCACGTGTACCGGGTGCAGCGGCCGATCGAGGCGCTCGCCGGCGTCGCGATCCCGTGGTTCAACCAGCCCGGCGGCGGCGCGGCGTACCTGCTACCCGCATCGATCGAGGACCTGCTCGCCTCGGGCGACCTGATCGAGCTCGACCCGGGCGAACCGCCGATCGACTGACGCCTGCCCGGCGCGCGGCCCGGGGTCAGCCGACCATCAGGCCGTGCGCCGCGGCGAAGGCGATCGCCGTCTCCAGGTCGACCCGCGCGCCGCGCAGTTTCGCCTGCACCAAGGCGTTCGCGTCGAGCTTGGCGCCACGCAGGTCGGCGCCGGTCAGGTCCGCGCCGCCCAACCGGGCGCCGCGGAAGTCGCTGTCCCGCAGGTCGGCCTCGGTCAGGTTCGCGTCCACGAAACTGGCCTCCCGGAACCGCAACCCGGACAGCGACCGGCGCCGCAGGTTCGCCCGGCTGAAGTTGGCCAGCGAGAAATCGCTGTCCCGCACGGACATCCCACGCAACCCACCGTCCACGAAGGACGATCCGAGCAACGAGCACGCGCTCCACGTGCTGTCCGCCAGCACCGTCCGGTCGAACACGCACGACCGGAACGCCGAGGCCTGGTGCCGGGACTCCCCCAGATCCGCGCCCGAGAAGTCGCACTCGTCGAACGTGCAGCCCTGCGTGACCAGCCGGCGCAGGTCGGCGCCGCTGAAATCGCACCGGCTGAACTGCCGCTTCTCCCACGTCGTCCCGGGCAGCACGGCGTCCCGGTAGTCCTCGGCGATCTCCATCCGGCGAGCTAATCACACCCGCCAGACCGGGCTGTCGACGTAGTGGTTGTCGTAGCGCTCCTGCGACTCCCGGATCTCCCGCGGGTCCGCCTCGCCGCGGTTGACCCGGTCCAGCAGCCGGTAGTAGTCGAACCGGTCCATCCCGGGCGTGAACGTGACGAGCACGTCCGCGGGAGACCCGGCCGCCGGCGCGAACGCGTGCGGCACCCGCGGCGGCACGGTGAGGAAGTCGCCCTCGCCGAGGGTGACCACCTCCTCGTCGAGCAGGACGTCCAGGCGGCCGCTCAGCACGAAGAAGACCTCGGCGGCCTTGGTGTGGAAGTGCGGCGGCGCGCCGGTGGCGCCGGGCTCGAACGTCGCGCGGTTGCTGGTCAGCGTGTCCGTGTCGGTGAGCAGCGTGATGCGGCTGCCCGGGGCGTCGGCGAGGACTTCGGCTTCGGTGGCGCGGATCAGGTTCATGCCTCCACTCTCGCCGTCTCGAGCGCGGCGACCAACGACAAAACCAGGCTCGATCGATAACCTGGGTGTTATGGATGTGGAGCGGCGGGACATCGAGATCTTCCTGGTGCTCGCCGAGGAACTGCACTTCGGCCGCACGGCCGAGCTGCTGCGCGTCTCGCAGGCGCGGGTCAGCCAGACGATCCGCACGCTGGAACGGCGCATCGGCGCGCGCCTGTTCGACCGGACGAGCCGCCGGGTCGCCCTGACCGCCATCGGGCAGCGGCTGCGGGACGAGGTCGCGCCGGCCCACCGGCAGATCCAGGAGGCGTTCGAGCGAGCCAGGGCCGCCGGGCGCGAGCGGAACACCGTGCTGCGCCTGGGTTTCGCGGCGCCCGCGGTGGCCGACCTCATCGCGGACCGACTGGAAACCGTTCGCACACAAGGGTTCCGCGTCCACGTCAAGGAAGCCGCGTTCGACGATCCCCTGCGGTCACTGCGCGACGGCGAGGTCGACGCCCTGGTCACACTGCTGCCGGAACCCGGAGTGGTGGTGCACACCGAGCCGCTGGTGCTGGCGGTGGCGGCGAAACACCCGTTCGCCCGCCGGAAATCCGTGTCGCTGGAGGACCTCGCCCGCGACACCGTGCTCCGCGCCCTCTGGCCGCCACGGCTGCCGTGGACCACGCCCGCGGGCCGTCCCATCGAACTCGGGCCCGCGCCCGGGACGATCCAGGAACTGTTCCTCGCTGTGGAAGCCGGTGAGGGCATCAGCCCGCTCGCCGAGCACGCGACGCGTTACTTCGCGCGCCCGAACCTGGCGTTCGTGCCGTTCTCGGACGCGCCGCCGGTGGAGTGGAGCCTGGTGTGGCGGGAGGAGACCGCCGCGGTCCGTGCCCTCAGCGCAACCCGGTGACGCGCCGGGCGATCTCGGCGTCCAGCACGCCCTGGTCGCGCAGCAGGGGCGTGCGGGGGTTCCACCACGCGATCGCGGACACCTCGTCCTCCTGCGGGGTCACCGCGGGCTCGGTCGCGAACCCCGTCCGGTAGACCGCGGCGTACTCGCGGCGCACCGGATCGCTCAGCACGAACCGGGCCACCGCGGCGAACCGCAGGCCGCTCACCACGATCCCGGTCTCCTCGGCCAATTCCCGGACCGCGGCGTGGTGCGACGTCTCCCCCGGTTCGATCATCCCGCCGGGCAGCTCCCACTGCCCGCGCCGCCGGTCGAACACCAGCAGCACGCGGTCGTCCACCTCGACGACCACCAGCGCGAGCGGCATCGGCACCGCGGGATCCGTCGAGACCCCGAACCGCACGCTGACCAGGGTGTTCCCGCGCGCGTCGGTGATCGGCAGGCCGTTCACCGGAAGTCCCGCGACTTCGACGGCACCCGCATCGACAGGTGCTGCAACCGGTCCGCGCGCACGCTCACCACCCCGTCCGCCCGTTCGATCACCCCGCGGATCAGCATCGCCGCGCTGCCCCGCGCCACCCGGTGGTACCGGCGCCACAACCCGGCGCTGCACACGACGTTGACCATCCCCGTCTCGTCCTCGATGTTCAGGAACGTGACCCCGCCTGCGGTCGCCGGGCGCTGGCGGTGCGTCACCGCTCCGCCGATCAGTACCCGGGCGCCGTCTTCGACGTCCATCAGTTTTCCGGCGGGCACCACGCCCAGCGCGTCCAGCCGCTCGCGGATGAACTCCGTCGGGAAGCTGTCCGGCGACAGCCCGGTCGCCCACACGTCGGCCACCGCCTCGTCGATGTGGTCCATGCCGGGCAGCGTCGGCGCGTGCGCCCCGGCCAGCGTGACCGGCAGCTTCTCCGGCCGTTCCTGCGCCACCGCCCCGGCCGCCCACAACGCGCGCCGCCGGTCGCCGCCGATCTCGCCGAACCGGCCGAACGCCCCCGCCGTGGCCAGCGCCTCGATCTGCGGCGTGGTCAGCCGCACGCGCCGCGCCAGGTCGGCCATGTCGGCGAACGCCCCGCCCCGCTGCCGTTCCGCGACGATCTCCTCGGCGAGCTTCTGCCCGATCATCCGCACTGTGGCCAGCCCGATCCGCACCGCCAACCCGGAATCCCCGGGTTCGAGCGTCGCGTGCGGCAGGCTCGCGTTGATGTCCGGGCCGTGCACCGTGATGCCGTGCCGGCGGGCGTCGGCGACCAGCGACTGCGGCGAGTAGAACCCCATCGGCTGGGCCCGCAGCAGCGCCGCGCAGAACGCCGCCGGGTGGTAGCGCTTGAAGTAGGCGCTGGCGAACACCAGGTAGGCGAAGCTCAGCGCGTGGCTCTCCGGGAAGCCGAAGTTGGCGAACGCCATCAGCTTGTGGAAGATCCGCGCGATCAGCTCGTCGTCGAGGCCGTTGCGCCGGGCGCCCTCGTAGAACCGTTCCCGCAGCCGCTCCATCTTCCGCGTGGACCGCTTCGAGCCCATCGCGTGCCGCAGCTCGTCGGCCTCGGCGGCGGTGAAGTTCGCGACGTCCAGGGCGATCTGCATCATCTGCTCCTGGAACAGCGGCACCCCCAAGGTCTTGTCCAGCGCGTTGGACAGCAACGGGTGGTCGTGCCGCCACTTCTCCTTCTTCGTGGCGCGCCGGATGTAGGGGTGCACCGAGCCGCCCTGGATCGGGCCGGGCCGGATGAGTGCGACCTCGATCGCCAGGTCGTAGAACGTCTTCGGCTTCAGCCGCGGCAGGGTCGCCATCTGCGCCCGGCTCTCCACCTGGAACACGCCGATCGCGTCCGCGCGCTGCAGCATCCGGTAGACCTCCTGGTCCTCCAGGTCCAGGTTCGCGAGGTCGACCTCGACGCCCTCGAACTCGCGCACCAGGTCGAGCATGTAGTGCACCGCGGAGAGCATGCCGAGGCCGAGCAGGTCGAACTTGACCAGGCCGACGGAGGCGCAGTCGTCCTTCTCCCACTGCAGCACGCTGCGGTCGGCCATGCGCGCCCACTCGATCGGGCACACCTCGCTCACCGGCCGGTTGCAGATCACCATGCCGCCGGAGTGGATGCCCAGGTGACGCGGGAAGTCCTCCAGCGCGGCGGCCACCTGCAGCACCGGCAGCGGGATGTCGTGATCGGTGTCGTCCTTGGTGTCGTGCAGCGGGCCCCAGCGGTCGATCTGCTTGCTCCACGCGTCCTGCTGGCCGGGCGAGTACCCGAAAGCCCTTGCCGCGTCCCGGATCGCGGACTTGGCGCGGTAGGTGATCACGTTCGCCACCTGCGCGGTGCACAGTCGCCCGTACTTGCGGTAGACGTACTGGATCACCTCCTCGCGGCGGTCGGACTCGATGTCCAGGTCGATGTCCGGGTAGCCGTCCCGGTCCGGCGCGAGGAAGCGCTCGAACAGCAGTTTCCAGCGCACCGAGTCGACCTTGGTGATGCCGAGCGCGTAGCAGACCGCGGAGTTCGCCGCCGAGCCGCGGCCCTGGCACAGGATGTTGTTGCGGCGGCAGAACTCGACGATGTCCCAGACGATGAGGAAGTAGCCGGGGAAGCCCAGCTGCTCGATGATCCGCAGCTCGTGCTCGATCTGGTCCAGCGCCTCCGGCCGGTCGCGGTAGCGGTGCGCGGCGCCGCGGTAGACCTCCTCGCGCAGGAAGGACGCTTCGGTGTAGCCGGCGGGGACGTCGTAGGGCGGCAGTTCGGGCGCGACCAGTTTCAGGTCGAAGGCGCACTCCAGCCCGAGCAGCGCGGCCCGCTGCACCGCGCCGGGGTAGCGGGCGAACCGCTGCGCCATCTCCTCGCCGGACCGCAGGAACGACATGCCGGACGCGGGCAGCCAGCCCGCCATGTCGTCGAGGCCGCGGCGGGCGCGGATCGCGGCCATCGCGCCGGCGAGCCGTCCCCGGTCCGGGGTGGCGTAGTGGGCGGCGGTGGTGGCGACGGTCGGCAGGCCCTGCTCGGCGGCCAGCGCGGCGAGGACGTCGTTGTGCACCCCGTCCTCGGGGTAGCCGTGGTCGGTCAGCTCGACGTACACGCTCTCGAACCTCTCGCGGAGCCGCCGCAGCTCCTGCCCCGCCGCCTCCGGGCCGCCGCGGGCCAGCGCTTTCCGGACCGCGCCCTTGCGGCAGCCGGTGAGCACCACGACCTTGCCCGCGACCTCGCTCGCGACGGCGTCCAGGTCGTACACCGGGCGGCCCTTCTCGGCCCGGTCCGCCGACGCGGCGTGGTCGTGCCCGGCGAGCTGACCCGCGGTGATCGCCCGGCACAGGGCGGCGTAACCGTCCTGCTGCTTGGCGAGCAGGAGCAGGTGCTCGCCCTCCGGGTCGGCGACGCCGTTCTGCGGGCCGGACAGGCCGAAGCTCAGCTCGGTGCCGAACACCGTGCGCACGCCCAGGTCGCGCGCCGCGTCGGCGAACCGCACCACGCCGTACATGCCGTCGTGGTCGGTGAGCGCGATCGCGTCGAGCCCCAGCCGCGCCGCCTCCTCGACCAGCTCCTCGGGGTGGCTCGCGCCGTCCAGGAAGCTGAAGTTGGAGTGGCAGTGCAGCTCGGCGTAGGGCACCCGGCGCCGCCCGCCCGCGTGGTCGTCCCCGCGCGGGGCCTCGACGGTGCTCGGCCGGACGTAGCCCTCCCGTTTCCGGCTCCAGGCGGGGCTGTCCCCGCCGTCGGCCGTCGCCGGTTTGCCCGCCAGCCTGCGCTCCAGCTCCTCCCAGGGGACGGGCGGGTTGTTGAAGCCCATCAGTCCACCGGGCGGCGCGGCACCGGGATCGGCAGCAGCATCTGCTCGTCCTCGACCGGGTCGAGCGACTCGACCACCTTGCGCGGCAGGGCCAGCCAGTGCTGCAGGTCCCGGAAGTACTCGTCGTCCATCAGTCGTACACTCCCTCCACTGTCCAATGCGGACTCGATCCGCCCACTCTCGTCAGCAGGACCGCCGTTTCCGGTTCCCCGGCCAGCACGGCCTGCACCCGGGTGCGCACCCCGTCGCCACCCGGCGTCCACCAGTGCGCGTCGACCAGCCACGGGCCTGCCCAGTCCAGGACCTCCCGCGGCGGGCCGTCGCCCACCGAAACCCGGTGCGGTGGCGCGGAAAGCTCCCGCCGCCGCGTGATGTGCACCTCCGCGCCCGAGGCGTCGAGGACGCGCGCGGGCAGCGGCTGCGCGTAGACCGTGGCCGGGGACGGCGCGGGCAGCCGGCCCGGCCACGGCACGTCCGGCGGGCTCTGCGGGGTCCGCGGGTCGCCCCACGGCACCAGCCGGACGCGCTCGGCCGGGCCGCGGCCGCCGTCGAGCACCGCGGTGAAGACGCTGTCCGGGCCGAGCAGGCCCTGCACCCGCACCAGCGCGCGGCCGGCCCGCTCGGTGGTCTCGTCGGACAGGCCGCGCAGGCCCTCCTGCCACAGCCCCAGCTGCAGCGAGTGCCCCTCGACGGTCTCCTCGGGCGCCAGCCGCAGCCGCTCCACCCCGGCGCTGGGCCGTTCGCCGGGCGCGGCGCGCAGCCAGCCTTCGAACTGCCAGCGCACGCGGTCCGCGATGCCCTGCGGCGTCAGCGGTTCCGCGCACCGCCACACGCGGCTCAGTTCCTCGCCGTTCTCGGTGGTGGCGTAGATGCCGAGGCGCGTGCAGGCCAGGCCGTGCCGGGCCAGGCCGCCGTGGAACCGCTCGGCGAGGGTGCGGGCCATGAACGCCGCGGCGTCGACGCGGTCCAGCGGCGGGTCGAAGGCCTTGGTGACGGTGAGCTCGGGCGGCGGCCGTCGCCGGTGCGGTGGCCGCTCGTCGAGGCCGCGCGCCAGCCGGTGCGCGATCATGCCGGCGCGGCCGAACCGCGCGGCGACGTCCCGTTCGGCGAGGTCGGCGAACGCGCCGAGCGTGCGCAAACCCAGGCGGCGCAACAGGTCCACCAGCTCGGCGCGGCCGGCGGCCGGCTGGTCCAGCTCGTCGACCGGCAGGGGCGCGAGGAAGTCGGCGGCCCGGTCGCGGTCGACGATGCGGGACCGGTGGGCGGCCAGCGTCGCGGCGAACAAGCCGTCGGCGATGCCGATCTGGCACTCCACCTGGTGGGAGACGTGCTCGACGAGCAGTTCCGCGAGGCGCAGCTCGCCGCCGAAGTAGCCGGACGCGCCGTCGGCGGGCACCGCGACCAGGCCGGGGCGGACCACCTCGACGCCGACGACCAGCTCCTCGACGGCGGCCGCGACCGGCTCGAAGAAGCGGGCGTCGCGGTCCTCGTCCGGGCCGAAGACCTGGAGTTCGGGACAGCGGGACTGCGCGTCCCGGCGGCGCATGCCGCGCCGGATGCCCGCCGCCCTGGCGACGGCGGTGCACGCGACGACGCGGTTGGCGTGGAACACCGCGGCAGGCAGGTGCAGGGGCGTGCCGTCGGCCAGACACGCGGCGACGGCGGGCCAGTCCGGGCACCAGAGGACCAGCATGCGCGGCGGTTTGTCTACTGTGGACATGCCGCGCTCCTCGCGCCGGTGCGGTACCCCGGCCGTGCCAGGACACCCCACGCCGATGCCGGCATCGGCGAGCGTGGCACTCGCGGCCCGGCGCACCTCCCGCGCCGGGCCACCGTGCCGGTGGCGCCGCGCCGCGCCACCGCCGTCCCCGAGCCGCCTGCGCGCCTCGGCCCGTGGCCCGAAGCAACGGCGCTCGTCCCCGGAAGATCGCCGCGCATCAGCCCACCTCCCTGGCCAGTTCGAGCACCGGCTCGGGTGCTGCTGCCGGGGCCCCCGCAGACCCCGGCAGCAGCAGATCCGCCCGCCGGGGACGCGTCGCCGCGCCCCGGCCGGCACCCTGGACACGGACCCGCCGCTCACGCAGGTACCCGTGCCCGCCTTCGAGACCGGCCCAGCGGCCGGCCACGCAGTTCAGCTCCACCTCGGCGCCGGGCCACGGCCCCAGGGAGAGCAGCACGGCGCCCCGGTGCCGTGCCCGCGCCGAAAGACGCCGTGCCTCCTGCGGCGCCGCGCCCCGAGCGGCGACCGCCACCACGTCCACCCCGTCCAGCAGCGCGCCGGTGACCGCGGCGAACTCGGCCCCTGGCCGCGGCACCAGCGCGAGCCGGCTCACCTCGACCCCGAGTTCCGCGGCGGCCACCAGACCGAGGTCCGGCATCCCCACCGCCGCGGCCCACGATCCGGTCGCCGTCGCCTCGGCCAGCAGCGCCAGGAGCAACGACGTCGATCCGCGCACCGCGATCGTGCTCCCGCGCCGCAGGCCCGCCGACGGCAGCAGGCGGCGCAACTCCGGCAGCACCGGCAGGACACGCCCGGTCAGCTGGGCGTGCTCCGCCGCGGCGGCCACCCCGCTCGCCGTGCTCACCCCGGGCAGAGCTGCCAGTGTCGCGACCGACATGCCACCTCCCCACGACGCGCCTGCGAGAACCTGCGGACGTCACCGTGGGGAAGCCGGCGACTGTTCGAACTACTGTTCGATGCGCCTAGTTTGCCTCGAACACCTGTGCGATGTCAAGTCGAGGCGCGGTCCTCCGCGTCACGCCGCGTGAGCACCAGCGGGCCGTCCTCGGTGATGGCGACCGTGTGCTCGGAGTGCGCCGTGCGGGAGCCGTCGGCCGACCGGATGGTCCAGCCGTCGGGGTCGTGGACGATGCGGTCGGTCGTGCGCGCGAACCACGGTTCGAGCGCCAGTGTCAGGCCGGGCCGGAGCTTCAAGCCGCGGCCCGGACGGCCCTTGTTGGGGACGTGGAGGTCCTCGTGCATGGTGCGGCCGATGCCGTGACCACCGAACTCGGTGTTCACCGGGTAGCCGTACGCCTCGGCCACGGACCCGATCGCCGCCGAGATGTCGCCGAGGCGGTTGCCCGGGCGAGCCGCCTCGATCGCGGCCTCCAGCGCCTCCTCGGTGGCGCGGATGATCCGCAGGTCCTCCTCGGCGGCCGTCCCGACGACGACCGTGCGCGCCGAGTCGGCCGCCCAGCCGTCGATGCTCACCGCGAGGTCTGCGGTGAGCACGTCGCCGTCACGCAGCGTGTAGTCGTGCGGCAGGCCGTGCAGGACGGCGTCGTTGACCGACAGGCAGATGACATTGCGGAACGGGCCCTTGCCGAAGGACGGGGCGTAGTCCCAGTAGCAGGATTCGGCGCCGCGCCGCTTGATCATGCCGCGGACGTGGTGCTCCAGGTCCAGGAGGTTGACGCCCACGTCGGCGAGCCGGCCGACCTCGGTGAGCACCTCGGCCACGAAACGCCCGGTCACGTGCATGCGGTCGATCTCCGCAGGCGTCTTCAGTTCGATCACGGGTACCTCTTGTTCAGGGAACGGTATTGTTTGGACGGTATGATAATACCGCCTACCGTGCCCCTGCTGCGGCGCCAACCCGGATCACGCTCCGGACCAGCGGCGGCGCTCGAGGACCGGCGACGGGCGCGACGGTCACGGCCTTCGGCGGCTACCTCTAGGCCCTCGGTAAGGTCGCCGAACCTCGACGCCTCACGATCGTGCAGGGCGAAGACATGGGGCGGCGCAGCGAACTGCTCGTGGACGTCCACCCCGGCGACGAGCGGGTGACGATCACCAGGACCGCCACCCGCCTCCAGGCGATCAGTGGGCGAAGTGGCGCGTGCCCGTCAGGTACAGCGTCACGCCGGCCTCCTCGGCCGCCGCGATCACCTCGGCGTCCCGCACCGAGCCGCCGGGCTGGACGACGGCCTTCACGCCGGCGTCGATCAGCACCTGCAGCCCGTCCGGGAACGGGAAGAACGCGTCGGACGCGGCGACCGCGCCCTTGACCCGGTCACCGGCGCGCTGCACGGCCAGCCGGGACGAGTCGACGCGGTTGACCTGCCCCATGCCGACGCCGACCGTCGCACCGCCGCTGGCCAGCAGGATCGCGTTCGACTTCACCGCGCGGATCGCCCGCCACGCGAACACCAGGTCCGCGAGCGTGTCGGCGTCGGCGGCCTCGCCGGTGGCCAGCGTCCAGTTCGCAGGCGAGTCGCCGGGCGCGTCGATCCGGTCGACGGTCTGCACGAGCACCCCGCCGGAGATCGGCCGGAACTCGATCGGGTCGGCGTCGGTCAGCGCGGGCAGCTTCAGCAGGCGCACGTTCTTCTTGCGCTTGAGCACGTCCAGCGCCTCGTCCTCGAAGTCCGGCGCGAGCACGACCTCGGTGAACACCTCGGCGATCTGCTCGGCGGCCTCGCGGGTGATCGGCCGGTTCGCCGCGATCACGCCGCCGTAGGCCGACACCGGGTCGCAGGCGTGTGCCTTGCGGTGCGCCTCGGCGATGTCCAGGCCGACCGCGATGCCGCACGGGTTGGCGTGCTTGATGATCGCGACCGCCGGGCCCTCGAAGTCGTACGCGGCCCGGCGCGCGGCGTCGGTGTCGACGTAGTTGTTGTAGGACATGGCCTTGCCATGCAGCTGCTCGGCGTGCGCCAGCCCGCCGCGCCAGTGGCGGTACACCGCGGCGCGCTGGTGCGGGTTCTCGCCGTAGCGCAGCACTTCGCCGCGCTCCCAGGTGGCGCCGGTGAAGTCGGGGAAGCCGGAGTCGTCGGCCGGGGCGTAGGCGTTGGCGAACCACGACGCGACCGCGATGTCGTAGCTCGCGGTGTGCGCGTAGGCCTGAGCCGCCAGCCGCTTGCGGTCGGCCAGCGCGAAGCCGCCGGCGCGGACCTGCTCCAGCACCCACTCGTAGCGAGCCGGGTCGACCACGACGGCCACGTTGTTGTGGTTCTTCGCCGCGGCGCGCACCATCGCCGGACCGCCGATGTCGATGTTCTCCACGCAGTCCTCGGGGCTCGCGCCCGAGGCCACGGTCTCCCGGAACGGGTAAAGGTTGACGACCAGCAGGTCGAACGGCGCGATGTCCAGCTCACGCAGCTGCTCGACGTGCTCGGGCCGGTCGCGGTCGGCCAGCAGGCCGGCGTGCACCCGCGGGTGCAGCGTCTTCACGCGGCCGTCGAACGACTCCGGGAACCCGGTGACCTGCTCGACCGGCGTGACCGGCACGCCGGCGTCGGCCAGCGCCTTCGCCGTGCCGCCGGTGGAGACGATCTCCACACCCGCCGCGTGCAGCGCGGTGCCCAGCTCCAGCAGGCCCGTCTTGTCCGAAACGCCGATCAGCGCGCGCTTCACCGGACGCCGGTCTTCCACCGTCACCGCAACCTCACCTTCCGTCCCTCGACCGTGGCACCGGCCCGGCCGAGTCGTTCCACCACGTCCACGAGCAGCCGTCGTTCCACGACCTTGATCCGCTCGTGCAGCCTGTCCTCGTCGTCGTCCGGCTCGACCGCCACCGCCTCCTGGGCGATGATCGGCCCCGTGTCGACCCCGGCGTCCACGAAGTGCACCGTGCAGCCGGTCAGCTTGACGCCCAGCTCAAGCGCGTCGGCCACGGAGTGCATCCCCGGGAACGACGGCAGCAGGGCCGGGTGCGTGTTGATCACGCGGTTCGGGAAGCGCGTGAGGAAGTTCGTCCCCAGGATCTTCAGGAAGCCCGCCGACACGACCAGGTCCGGCTCGTAGGCGGCGACCGCCTCGGTGAGGGCCTTGTCCCAGGCGTTGCGGTCCGGGTGGTCGCTCAGCCGGACGGTGAAGTGCGGCACCCCGGCGCGCTCGGCGCGGGCCAGCGCCTCGACGCCCGTGCGGTCGGTGCCGACGGCCACGATCTTCGCCGGGAAGCCGACGCGTTCGGTCGCGTCCAGGAGCGCCTGCAGCAGCGTGCCCGATCCGGAGGCGAGCACCACCAGCTTGACCGGGACGGGCAGTTCCAACCGGCTGGAGTTCAACGCCTCTCCTTCGCCCGTGCCAACGTCCTGACCAGACTAACTGGGCTCGTCGGGCTTCCCGTTGGTGGGCGGTCGCTCCTCGCTGTCGTCCGGCTCGTCCTCGGGCTCCCCTTCGGTGTCCTCTTCCGGGTCCTCCTCGGCAGGCTCCTCGGCGCTCTCTTCGGCCTCGGCCTCCAGCTCTTCGAGCTCGGCGTCGAGGTTCTCCAGCTCGGCCTCGATTTCGGGCTCCACCTGGGGTTCCTCCGGCTCGGGCGCCGGCTCGGGGCGCGCGTGCGGGCCGGCGAACCAGGCGATCAGACCGCCGGGCACCGCGATCCAGCCGAACGCGGCGACGGACACCAGCCCGACCGGGATGGCCACCGGGTCGAACGCACCGCCGCCGAGCCTGCCGCCGGCGAGCGTGCCGAGCAACACACAACCGAACCCGACGAGCGCACCCGCGATGGCGACGATCCGCAGCCGCGCGAGCGGGTTCTCGTCGGCGCGCCGCAGCGACCAGCCGAGCAGCGCGCCGACCCCGGCCGGCAGCAGCATCAGGACCGGCCACCACGGCGCGGCGTGCTCGGGAACGCCGGCCAGCACCGGCAGCCCGGGCACCGGACCGCCGGTGAACGAGAACGCGCTCGCCGAGAACGACCCGATCGAGAAACCCGGACCGGTGACGAAGGCCAGGCCGCCGACCACGGCGTTGGGCAGGTACCCCAGCGACAGCAGCAGCATCCCGGCGCCGCTGCCGAACCCGGGGGCGTTCGCCGCGAACAGCTGGCGGATCGTGCCCGAGGCGAGGACCAGGCCGACGGTGTGCACGAGCGCGCCGACAGCGAGCAGCCCGGCCAGGCCCAGCGCACCGGCCCTCAGCCCGCGCACCGCGAGCGGGTCCAGGTAGTCGCGGGCGGCTGCCGCGACACCGGACCGCGACGCCGCTCCGGCCGCGGCGGCGACGCCCGCCAGGACCGCAGGCACGGCGAACGCGGACAACGGCTCGACGCGCACCCCGGCGCCGTCGTCGAACAACGCGATACCGAGGCCGGCGAGGGCGTGCGCACTGGTCACGGCGGCGATCAACGGCACGGTCGCACCCGGCTCGGCATAGCCGAGGCGTTGCGTGGCGGTCGCCGCCGACCGGGCGACCAGCGCCAGCGCGCCGATCGTCGCCAGCAGCGGCAGCACGCCCAGCGGGCGCCCGGCGATCTCCACAGGCACCTGGTAGGCGGCGAGCCAGCCCGGCCCGGCCGCGCGCAGCACACCGCCGATCGAGAACTCCCCCGCCGCGGCCATGGCCGTGACCAGCCCGAACAGGGCCGCGACCACGACGTACCCGGCGACGATGGGACCGAGGACCGCCGCGGCGAACACCCTCGCCCGGACGACCGGTGAGCGCTCGCCCCGGTCTCCCGGGTCCGTCACCCCTTTCCCGGATCGGCGGTACGAGGTGAGCACCTGCATGCCTCGCACCCTCGCACCAACACTGCTCCGGCCGGGTGAGCCACGCCGTTCCTCCCTCATGCGGGTTAAGCCACACAACGGTGGTGTCGAGCAAGACGCGGCGCGCGAAACGAAAAGCGCCCCTTCCCTGGCCGGGAAGGGGCGCTCCTGCGGAGAAGATCAACCCTGGGGGCTGCCACCGGGCGGGGTGCCGGGGTGCTGGCCCTGCTGGCCCTCGGGCTTGGCCGCCGGGTTGTAGAACTGGCCCTGCTGCGGGGCGTAGACGGTGGACTGCTGCTGCGGCGGCGTCACCGGCGGGCCGTACTGGGTGCCCGACGGGCCGCCCTTCTGCTCACCGGGGCCCTGGCCGAACTGGCCCGGCTGTCCGTAGGGCTGGCCGTACTGCGGCTGCTGCGGCTGCGGCATCTTCAGCACACCCGCGTCGAACAGCAGCGCCGCGACCGCGACCAGCATCTGCAGGATGCCCAGGATCAGGATCACCGTGTAGATGCCCGGGGTCTCGGCCTGCTCCGGGATGTGCACGACCACCAGGATCGCGGTGAGCGCGCCGAGCACGCTGAACAGCACCGCGAACGGGAGCGTCCGCGGGCCCCTCGGCAGCACCGACAGGCCGGCCAGCAGACCGCCCACGAGCAGGAACAGGACCGGCTGGTCGGCGCCCTGCGCCTCCTCGGAGAAGCCGATGAAGTAGTTCACCAGGCCCAGCAGGGCGATGAACAGCGTCAGGATCATGCTCAGGTTCGCCGGCGACAGGCTCGGGCCCTGCTGCGGCGGGGGCTGCTGCTGGGGGAACCCGCCGGTCCCCGGGGGCTGGCCACCGCCGCCCTGCTGCGGGTATCCCGGTCCACCACTGGGGAACGTCATCGCGCTTGCTCTCCTGTCTTCGCCCGAACCGGGGTGCCGATATGTCCGGGAACGATGCAACACGTCCCGGGGTTCCCGGTCACCCCATCCGGCTATCCGACGTGCCGGGACGGCAAACGGTTGCGTCGAATTTCGGGGGCCGGGAAGCACGCCGGCCGGGCACCGCGAACGGTGCCCGGCCGGGGTGTGGACCGCTACGGGTCAGTGCAGGTTCTCGTACAGCTCCCGGGCCAGCGCGGCGGTCTCGGACGGCGTCTTGCCGACCTTCACGCCCGCGGCCTCGAGGGCCTCCTTCTTCGCCTGCGCGGTGCCTGCGGAGCCGGACACGATCGCGCCCGCGTGCCCCATCGTCTTGCCCTCGGGGGCGGTGAAGCCCGCGACGTAGCCGACGACCGGCTTGGTCACGTTCTCCTTGATGTAGGCCGCGGCCCGCTCCTCGGCGTCGCCACCGATCTCGCCGATCATGACGATGACCTCGGTCTCCGGGTCGGCCTGGAAGGCCTCCAGAGCGTCGATGTGCGTGGTGCCGATGACCGGGTCGCCACCGATGCCCACGGCGGTGGAGAAGCCGATGTCACGCAGCTCGTACATCATCTGGTAGGTCAGCGTGCCCGACTTCGACACCAGCCCGATCTTGCCGGGGCCGGTGATGTTGGCCGGGATGATGCCGGCGTTCGACTTGCCCGGCGAGATGACGCCGGGGCAGTTCGGGCCGATGATGCGGGTCTTGTTGCCCTTGGCGACGGCGTGGGCCCAGAAGTAGGCCGAGTCGTGCACCGGGATGCCCTCGGTGATCACCACGGCGAGCGGGATCTCGGCGTCGATGGCCTCGATCACGGCGTCCTTGGCGAACTTCGGCGGCACGAAGATGACCGACACGTCGGCGCCGGTCTCCTTCATGGCCTCCTCGACCGTGCCGAACACGGTGAGGTCCTTGCCCGCGATGGTGACGGTCTGGCCTGCCTTGCGGGCGTTCACGCCGCCGACGATGTTCGAGCCGGCCTGCAGCATCTTGGTCGCGTGCTTGGTGCCCTCGGACCCGGTGATGCCCTGAACGATGATCTTGCTGCTGGAATCGAGGAAGATCGACATGTCTCTTACGCTCCTGCCGCGGCCAGCTCGGCAGCCTTGTCCGCTGCGTTGTCCATGGTGTCCACCTGCGTGACCAGCGGGTGGTTGGCCTCGTTGAGGATCCGGCGGCCTTCCTCGACGTTGTTGCCGTCGAGACGGACCACGAGCGGCTTGGTGGCCTCGTCGCCCAGGATCTTGAGGGCTTCGACGATGCCGGTCGCGACCGCGTCGCACGCGGTGATGCCACCGAAGACGTTGACGAACACCGACTTGACGGCCGGGTCGTTCAGGATGACGTCCAGGCCGGCGGCCATGACCTCGGCCGAGGCGCCGCCGCCGATGTCGAGGAAGTTGGCGGGCTTGACGCCGCCGTGCTTCTCACCGGCGTAGGCGACCACGTCCAGGGTGGACATGACGAGGCCCGCGCCGTTGCCGATGATGCCGACCTCGCCGTCGAGCTTGACGTAGTTGAGGTCCTTCGCCTTGGCCTTGGCCTCCAGCGGGTCCTCGGTCTGCTTGTCGACGAGCTCTTCCTGCTTCGGCTGCCGGAAGGCGGCGTTCTCGTCCAGGGTGACCTTGCCGTCGAGGGCGACGATCTTGTCCTGCGGGTCGCGGACCAGCGGGTTGACCTCGACCAGGGTGGCGTCCTCGGCCACGAAGGTCTCCCACAGCTTGACGACCACGTCGGCCGCCTGGTCGCGGATGGCCTCGGGGAAGTTGCCCTGGGTCAGGATCTCCAGCGCCTTGGCCTTGTCGACACCGGCGATCGCGTCGACCGGCACCTTGGCGAGCGCCTCGGGCCGCTCCACGGCCAGCTGCTCGATCTCCATGCCGCCCTCGGCGGACGCCATGGCCAGGAAGGTGCGGTTGGCGCGGTCCAGCAGGAAGGAGAAGTAGTACTCCTCCGCGATGTCGGACGCCTCGGTCACCAGCACGCGGTGCGTGATGTGGCCCTTGATGTCGAGGCCGAGGATGGCTTCGGCCTTCTCCTTGGCCTCGGCCGGGTCCTTGGCGAGCTTCACGCCACCGGCCTTGCCGCGGCCACCGGTCTTCACCTGGGCCTTGACGACGACCTGTCCACCGATCTTCTCGGCGGCGGCCTGGGCTTCTTCCGGGGTGCTCGCTACGGCGCCGGGCAGTACCGGCACGCCGTGGGCGGCGAAGAGGTCCTTCGCCTGGTATTCGTAGAGGTCCACTACTCCAGTCTCCTGACGACACACACCGCCTGAGTCACCGGTCGTCTCGCGAGGGGCGATCCGCAGGCGGGTGCTTGTTGCAAACCATGCTGCCGGACGGAGACGACCCTAGCGACCTGGGCTTTGGCTCGGGGCGGCGCATCCGGTGAACTCGGTCACCGTATGGATCCAGAGCGTGGTTTCGGGGTGTGAATCGAGCCACGCGCGGCCAGAACCGCGGCGATGACCAGGGCGAGGGCGCAGCCCAGCGCGAGCCACCAGCCCAGCCCGGCGTGCGCTCCGGCGATCTCATCACCCACGAGTGGCAGCTCCGCGGCACGCAGCCCGGCGACGCAGGCGGCACCGGCGAGCAGCGCCGCGGCGCGGGCGGGACGGCACCGCGGGGCGAGGACGCACGCGCCGAGGACGGTGAGCAGCGCGACCAGCAGGCCCCACGAGGGGGTGCCGAAGCTCGACCAGAGGGCGGGTTCGACGTAGTCCGGCGCGAGGATCGAGGGCGTGCCGAAGGCGCCGATGGCGAGTATCCCCGCGGCGACCAGCGGGGTGAGCAGGTCCGCGCCGGGCAGGGCGGGTCCGTCGCCGAGCGCGGTGGCCGGGTCGGTGGTCTCGTCCCGTTCGACCATCCCCGCGACGACGGAGCAGCAGGCGGTGATGGCCGACCCGACGATCGCGAGCGCGGTCCAGAGCACGCCGGGCCCCGGGGTGAGACCGGCGCCGAGTTCGGTGGCGGTGACGGCCATGGTCAGGACCGCGGTGCCGGCGAGCGGGACCGTGACCCAGGCGACCGAGAGCGCGGGCCGGGCGTAGGCCGCGGGGCCGGCGGTGAACATGACGAGGCCGAGCACGCCGACCAGCAGCCCCGCGACGAGCAGTGCCGAGCGGGAGGGACTCTGCGGGCCGTTGAGGGTCTCGGTGATGACCACCTGGGGCGTGAGGGCGCCGGCGATGGCCGCGGCGGAGGTGAGCACGGCGAGGACGCCGGTGACGATCCGCAGGCGGCGGATGCCGGGCAGGGTGATCTCGCCCGCCTCGTCGTCCTGGGCGGCGTCCCGGGTGGCCGCGGTGGGCAGGAACGCGGCGGCGATCATCCCGGCCGCCCCGACGAGCACGAGGATCGGCCCCGCCGAGAGGCGCACGCCGGGCAGGCTGAGCCCGGAGACGAGGTTCGGCAAGCCGACAACGGCGGCGGTGACGCCGAGCCCGAGCAACCCGCCCCGGGCGACGGCCGTGCCCGAGCCGGCGAGCAACACGGTGGCGACGGGCAGAGCGAAGGCGAGCAGGAGACTCCCGGCGAGCACGAGGCCCGGGCTCTCGAACGCGCTATCGGCGGGCAGGAAGGCGTCGGTCGAGGTGAAGGGCGCCATCATGACCCCGACGCCCGCGACGACCGCGGCGAACATCCCGAAAACCAACCCCCCACGGCTCACCTCGGCCGCCTCGGGCCAGGTGCTCTCGGGAGCAGGGGCCTGGTCGGCGGGGTCGGCGGGGGTGGCGGCCCGGCCAGGGCCCGCGCCGGGGGTGCGGCCACGGCGGGCGCCAGCGGCTCGGCCAGGGCGGGCGCCAACGGCCGGACCAGAGGCGCGGCCGGAGGCAGGCGCCGAGTCGGAGTCGCCACCGGGCGCAGCGGTGGGGCCGGAGCCGGCGTCGGGGGCAGCGGTCTGGCCGGAGCCGCCGCCGGGGGCAGATGCCCGGTCCGAGCCGCCGTCGGCGGCCGCAGGCCGATCAGAGCTGCCGTCGGGGGCAGAGGCCCGGTCGGCGGCGTCGGCGCGGGTGGTGGCTCGGCCAGCCTCGTCGGCGCGGGTGGCGGCGTCGCTGGAGGTGGCGGCTTCGCCCGAGGTGGCGGCGTCGCTGGAGGTGGCGGGCCTGTCGGCGGCGGAGTCGTCTGTGCCTGCATCGCCAATGGTGGCGGAATATTCGGTTCGCGAATTGCGAGCCGGAAGGGCGCCGGTCTTCTTGTCGGCGTTCCCGGTGCGCTCCCCCTCATCACCGGCGGACAGGTCATCACTTCCGCTGGCAGCTGCGCCACCGGCCGCATCCGCGGCGTTGCGGCCACGCACCGCGGTGCCGCCAGGTGCGTCACCGCCGGTGGTCCGGGCAATGCTGCCGGGATTGGTGCTGGGGCTGCTCGGGCCAGGGCCTCCGGTGGCGCGGGCGGCGGCAGCTTCGGCGGCGGCGGACGCCCTCGGAGTCCACGGGGTGTCCGCCTTCGGCGCGGCGGCTCGTGTTGCCATCACCCCGGCGGCGATCGCGGCCACGTGGCCCGCCAGGAGGAGCCACAGTCCGGGCGCGGTGCCGGGGTCGGCCAGTGAGTGCAGCCGGAACAGCTCCGGGCGCGCCGCGCGGACCGGGTCCGTCAGCAGGATCAGGTCGAGCACCAGCCGCCCGGGGGCGAGCGCCGCCACGGCTGCCAGCACTCCCGCCGCCGTCTGGTGGCGTCCCTTCAGCGCGAGCACCGCGACCACGGCCATCGGCGCGACGGCGAGCACCACCAGCAACGGCACGCTGTTGAACCCGCGCGCCACGCCGTTCACCACGGGCACGGCGGCACCCACGGCGAGCAGCACGGCCGAGACCGCACCCACCACGTAGGCCGCGACGGACGGGGACCGGCCCGCGGTGGCCGTGTCGGGAATGGCGTCGAGCTGCACGGCAGCCGCGCCGCCGGTGCTGTCAGTGTCCATGTGTTCTCACGTCGTCGAGGGTCGGAGGAGCGGTCAGGACGGCCGGCCTCGGCGTCCGAGAGCCGCGGGCGCACCGCAGCCTGTGCCTGACACCGGCGCCCGGCACCACCGCCTCACAGACGATCGCGGGCCCGCGCGGTCTCGCTACCGACACCGGCGCCGACGCTAGCAAGCCTCCGAGGTTGCCCCCGGAACGCCACGAACTAACAAACCGTGTCGCACGTCACACCAACGGCGGAATATCCCCTCTACCCAGTGTCATCGCTGCTGCTGGACAGCCGGCCCGCGCCCCACGTTCGGCCCAGACGGCGGCCGGTTCTTGCCGTCGACCACGTCCCTTCGTTACTGTCCCCCGGTCCCCATCACGGTCAGGTCACGATGTGGGCGACGGGCAGCCAACCCCCGAACGGTTGCCCACCGGGATCCCCCGCCCGGCGCCCGCGGTCTGACCCCCCGAGCAACGGAAGGCCCTGACTTGGCTCGATACCGCTCCCCCGGCGGCCAAGCTCCTTCCCCGGAACTCGACGACGACGCTATGGACGGCGCCGTCGTCCGTGTCCGGGGCGCCCACCGGCTCCCTGCGCCCTCGTCGGCGCTGCGCGGCCGGGTCGTCGTCGCCGCGGTCGCGGCCGGCGCGTTCGCCGCTGCCGCCGCAGGACAGACCCTCCAGGCCGTGCAGACCTCCGACGCCGGTGTGACCCCGCTGGCCAACGCGGAGGACGCCAGCGCGTCGTTCGCCGTCGGTGGTGACGCCCCCACCGGCGCTCCCGAGATCCTTCCCGCGGCCAACTTCACGGACGCGTCGGCCGAGGTGCAGCGCCTCACCGACAGCGAGAACGTCACGATGGCCCGCCAGGCCCGGGACGCCGAAGCCGCCCGCGCCGCCGCCGAAGAGGCCGCCCGGCCGAAGACCTGCCTGCCCGCGAAGGGCACCTACACCTCCGGCTTCGGCGCCCGCTGGGGCACCAGCCACTACGGCATCGACATCGCCAACTCGATCGGCACCCCGATCTACGCCGCCTCCGACGGCACCGTGATCGAGGCCGGCCCGGCCAGCGGCTTCGGGCTGTGGGTGAAGATCCAGCTGGAGGACGGCACCGTGCAGGTGTACGGCCACATGAACAGCTACTCGGTGCGCGAGGGCCAGAAGGTCAAGTGCGGTCAGAAAATCGCCGAGATCGGCAACCGCGGCCAGAGCACCGGCCCGCACCTGCACTTCGAGGTGTGGCTCAACGGCACCAAGAAGGTCGACCCGCGCACGTGGCTCGCCGCTCGCGGCGTCTACCTCTGACGGCCCCTCCCTGGCTCGCTCACGGGGCGTCCGGCCGCACGAAATAGGCCACCGCGACCTGCCAGACCCCACACAGCCGCCGCGAAGTGCGCCGGCACAGCACGCACCGGCCGTCCGGCCCGCCGTGCCGCTCCAGCAGCGCCTGCCAGGCTCCGAGGACGACGAGCGCCTCCGCGGCGGGTAGTGCGCCGTCGCGAGTCGCACGCGCGACCATGCGCTCGACGCGTTCGAGGACGCCCGCCCGCACGTACGGGAACCACTGCCTGCCCACACCATGACCTCCCGAGGGTTCGAACTTTCGTTCGAGACAGTTGTATCGGAGGGGTCTGACAGTTTTGGCGCGGTCGGGCAGCGGGGGTGGACGTTCGCTCGAACGGGTTAATGGGGCGTGCTCACGCTTGAGTTGCGGGCAGCGGTAGGCGGGGCGCAAGGCAGCTGGCAGCGGCGGCGGCCGGGGGACGGCACGCGCCGCGGCGGGGCTCATGCCATGGCGGCAGATACGGCGCAGGCGGCCAGCAGCCGTGGCGCGCGGCCAGACGGCGCGTGACGGCGAACAGGATCTACAGCGTGAATGGATGCCGCGGTCGGCGGCGGAAACGGCACCAGCGGGCGACCGCGGTGACGGCAGCGGCGGTGGCGGTGGCGGCCGAGGAACGGCACGCCACCGCGGCCAGCAACACCTACAGCTTCACCATCGGCACGCTGCCGATCAGCATCAGCTTCACCTTGCCCGCACTGCCGAAATCGATCGTCGCCGTGGCGCGGGGGCCCTCGCCGGACGCCTCGACCACCGTGCCGAGTCCGTACTTGTCGTGGTTGACCCGGTCGCCCACCTCGAGCTTCAGCGCGACCGTGTTCTGCCAGCCCTTGAACGGCGTCGACCGCATGCCGCGGGCCGCGATGCCCGCCTGCGCGGAATCCTCGCCGAAGCGGGAGCGGCGGCCCCAGGTGGTCGCGGCGCGCGGAGAACCGAAGGACGACTCGGCGGCGGACGACGGCTCCTCGCGGCGCCAGTCGAGCAGCTCGGACGGCACCTCGTCGAAGAACCGGGACGCCGGGTTCGTCATCGGCTGCCCCCACGCCGACCGGGTGATCGCCCGGCTCAGGTACAGCCGCTGCCGCGCCCGCGTGATCGCCACGTACGCCAGCCGCCGCTCCTCCGCCAGCTCGGCGGGCTCGCCCAGCGCACGCAGGTGCGGGAACACCCCGTCCTCCCAGCCCGTGCAGAACACCACCGGGTACTCCAGCCCCTTGGCGGTGTGCACGGTCATCAGCGTGACCACGCCGGAGTCCTCGTCCTCGCCGTCGGAGTCCGGCGTCGGCACCGAGTCGGCGTCCGCGACCAGCGACACCCGCTCCAGGAACGCCGCCAGCGAGCCCGGCTCGGGCACCCCGTCGTCGTCCTCGGCGAGCGGCGCCATCTCGGCCGCCTGCTCCGCGAACTCGCGGGCGACGGTGACGAGCTCGGTCAGGTTGTCCACGCGCGAGGCGTCCTGCGGGTCGTCGGACTCCTCCAGCTCCGCCCGGTACCCGGTGCGCTCCAGCACCGCTTCGAGCACGTCCGCGACCTCGGCGCCGCTGTCGACCAGCTCGATCAGCCCGTCGAGCAGCTCGACGAACCCGGCGATCGCCTTGGCCGAGCGCGGGTTGAGCAGCGCCACCCGGCCCGCCGCGGCGTCGCGCAGCGCGGCCGCGAACGAGATCCGCTCGCGCTCGGCGTGGGTGGCCACGCACGCCTCGGCCCGGTCGCCGATGCCCCGCTTGGGCACGTTGAGGATGCGGCGCAGGCTGACCGTGTCCTCCGGGTTGGCCAGCACCCGCAGGTACGCCAGCGCGTCCCGGACCTCGCGGCGCTCGTAGAACCGGACGCCGCCGACCACCCGGTAGGGCAGGCCGAGCCGGATGAAGATCTCCTCGAACACCCGCGACTGGTTGTTGGTGCGGTAGAAGACCGCGACGTCGGAGTACTTCGCCTGGCCCTGGTCGACCAGCGCGTCGATCTCGCCCGCGACGAACGCCGCCTCGTCGTGCTCGTTGTCGGCGACGTACACGCCGATCTTCTCGCCGTCCCCGGAGTCGGTCCACAGCCGCTTGTCCCGGCGATTCGGGTTGCGCGCGATGACCGCGTTGGCCGCGGACAGGATGGTCTGGGTGGAGCGGTAGTTCTGCTCCAGCAGGATCGTGCGGGCGTCCGGGAAGTCCCGCTCGAACTCCTCGATGTTGCGGATCGTGGCGCCGCGGAAGGCGTAGATCGACTGGTCGGCGTCACCGACGACGCACAGCTCCGCGGGCTCGACGCCGGACTCGCTGGTCGACGTGCCGACCAGCTCCCGCACCAGCGTGTACTGGGCGTGGTTGGTGTCCTGGTACTCGTCGACCAGCACGTGCCGGAACCGGCGGCGGTAGTGCTCGGCGACGTCCGGGAAGGCCTGGAACAGCTCGACGGTGCGCATGATCAGGTCGTCGAAGTCGAACGCGTTGGCCAGCCGCAGCCGCCGCTGGTACTCGGCGTAGACCTCGGCGACGCGGCGCTCCAGGTCGTTGGACGCCTTCGCGGCGGCGTCCTCCGGGTCGGTCAGCTCGTTCTTGTGGTTGGAGATGTGCACCGCCAGCGCGCGGGCCGGGTAGCGCTTGGGGTCGATGTCCAGGTCGCGCGCCACGAGCGTGACCAGCCGTCGCGTGTCGTCGGCGTCGTAGATCGAGAAGTTCGACGACATGTCCAGCGTCTTGGCCTCGCGGCGCAGCAACCGCACGCACATCGAGTGGAACGTGGAGACCCACATCGCGTTGGCCCGCCTGCCGACGAGGTCGCTGACGCGCTCGCGCATCTCGGCCGCGGCCTTGTTGGTGAACGTGATCGCCATGATCTCGCCCGGGTGCACGCCGCGTTCGGCCAGCAGGTAGGCGATCCGGCGGGTCAGCACCCGGGTCTTGCCCGACCCGGCGCCCGCGACGACCAGCAGCGGCGCGCCCGCGTGCGTGACCGCCTCCCGCTGCGCGGGGTTCAGGTCGGCGAGCAGGTCGGCGTGGCGGCCCGGCGCTGGGCGCGCGGGCGGCTCGGCGGGGAGGTCGAACAGGGTGCTCATCGGTTCTCCACGCTACTCGGGGGCACTGACGGTTTACCGCGCCGGACGTACCGCCAGGTGTCGTCGGCGGACGGACGCGCGCCCGCTCGCCGCGGCGGAGGATCGACGGCATGGACGCACCATCGAACCGGATCCGCGCCGGGGACCAGGACCGGGAGCGCGTGGCGACCCGGCTGCAGGAAGCGAGCGGCGAGGGCAGGCTGACCCTAGGCGAAGCCGAAGATCGCCTCGCCGCCGCCTACGCCGCGACCTACGTCGACGAACTGTCCGCGCTCACGCGGGACCTACCGGAACCAACGCCGCCGCGCCCCTCGCGCTTCCCCGTGCCCCTGCGGGTGCACGCCGCGGTGGTGGCCGTGCTGTCCGCGCTGCTCGTCACGCGGTTCGCGGTGTCGGACGCGGAGTTCTTCTGGCCGGCGTTCCCGATGTTCTGGCTCGGCGTGAGCCTGGTCGCACACGCGGCCGCCCGCGGCCGGGGGCGAGTTGTGCCATACTGATCTCGTGCAGCACCACGCGTACCGATTTTTCTACGGGATCCGGACTCCGGCTCCCGTGATCGCGTAGGTGCCCACACCACACCGTCACCACAAGCCCCGGAGTCCGCGGACCCGGGGCTTTCGTCGGCTTCGGGGCCGTGCGGGTCCGGGAACCGACCGGAGGGCCCGATGAACGCACAGACGAACGAGAAAGCAACCCCGCCGGAGACCTCCGGCGAACCCGTCGCCACGGCCGAGGAGATCGCCGAGTTGCGCAAGGAGATCGACTGGCTCGACTCCGAGATCCTGCGGCTCGTCAAGCGCCGGGTCGAGGTCTCCCAGACGATCGGCGCCGCGCGGATGGCCGCGGGCGGCACCCGCATCGTCTACAACCGCGAGATGGACGTGCTCGCCCGCTACCGCGAACTCGGCCCGGACGGCCGCCAGCTCGCGATGGCGTTGCTGAACCTGGGGCGCGGTCGGCTCGGCCGCTGAAAATCGTCCGATTTCCGGGGCTTCCCGGAGGTCCGGTGGCTCGGCGGACGGGCACACTGGAGACATGATTAACGTCATCGCGGTCATCATCGCGATCGCCAGTGTGCTCGCCTCGCTAGCCCATGTGGGTTACCTGGCGCTGCTGAACAACGCGGCGAACAAGCGGGCCGGCGGCGCGCCGGTCGCGCAGTACGTCCGCAGCCGGTGGGCGCTCGCCGGCGGAACCTCCGCCGCGGCGCTCCTCGCGTGGCTGTTCACCGCGGGTGGGCCGGCAATGGACATCCTCGCGATCATCGTCGCCGCGGGCAGCGGCGCGGTCGCGACCAAGGCCCTCCAGTCGACCCAGGCGCGCTACCGAAGCGGTGGGTGACCGGAGCGCCGACGCCCCAACAGAGTGAACTTGCGGGCTCACGCTTTGACGACCGGCGCGGGCTCTTACTCTTTAGGGCGTGGGATGCCCCAGATTCGGCTCCGCGCGCCCGGCGACAGGCCGTGCGCGTGCAGACGAACGTGCACCCGCACATGCACGGCCTGCTCCATTCGGTCGAATCGGCCTCTTTCCGGCGTCAGACGACGCAGAGGGCGGTGTCCACACGGCATGACACGCGGGGCCGATTTCACGGAAAGCTCTCGTTCCCGGACCGGCCGGCACCGCCGTGGTGCCGGAACCTGGACCCCGGTCGTCCCGGCGCATCCGCCGGCCGCCCGGCGGGCTCCGGAGCCGTTCCGGCCGATGCCGGTGCACCCGCGAAGCTCCGAGCCGTTCGACGCCCCCGCCCGCGGCTCGCTGCCGCTGACCGAACGCATCTCCACCACCGACGTCTTCCCGGCCGCGCACGGTGAGCTCCCCCTGCCCGAGCCGCCAGCCGCGCCCGAGCCGCCCGCGCCGCCTGCCGCGAAACCGGGGCAGCGCCCCCAGCGGACCAAGGTCAAGCTGACCCCGCCGCGCCGCCGCGAGGCCGAGGACACCGACGTGCGCGTGTACGAGGCGGCCCCGGTGACCGGCCTCGGCTCCTTCGACCTCGGCAACGTGCCCGCGTCGGTCACCCCGCCGCGGAGCTGGCGCAAGGCCGCCTGGTTCGCCACCGCCTCGTCGGGCGGCGTCGTCGTCGCGCTGATGTTCGCCGGCTCGGCGTTCGTGGCGAAACCGGCGCCGGACCAGGCCGGCGGCGCGTGGGTGCCCGGCCTCGGCGGCGGGGTGCCCACCCTCTCCGGCGAGCAGATCGCCCCGCCCAGCTCCGGCGGCGACGAGAGCGGCACGTCCAGCACGTCCCGCGACGACATCCGGGACACCGGCGCGACCAGCGCCCGGCCGACCGAGAGCGCGGGCGTGCGCGCGCCCGCGGGATCGAGCACGGTCCGCGACACCTCGGCGACCGGCGGCCCGGCGAGCGGCACGACCACCGCGACGCCGACCACCAGCAGCGTCCCGCCCAAGCCGGCGCCATCCCCCGCGCCCTACGAGGCGGACCCGTACCGGTTCGCCGCGTACGCGGACGAGGACCCGAAGACGCTGGCCAGCAACTCGCAGACCTACCTCGACACGGTGACCGAGAACCCCGAGGCCGCCGCGAGCCTGACCGACGGCGAGCTGAAGCAGGAAGGCCCGCAGGGGCTGGAGCGCAAGTACGCCGAGGTGGCGTACTTCCAGGTCAAGCACATCCGCGTGCACCAGTACGACGGCAAGACGGTGTGCACCGTGCAGACCGTCTACAAGGACGGCCGCGAGGTCACCGAGGAGCGCACGCTGGAGTTCTCCGGCGACAAGATCACCAACGACGGTGCCTGACCACCGCACTGCTCCAGGTGGGTGACGGTGACTGCCGTTCGTCGTTCCCCGGTGCCCCTCCACCGATCGGGTGTGGCAGGTAACGCGGTACGGGGGTTCGCTGATTAACAGCTAGACAGCCCCGGCCAGTCCCCCGAGACGGAAGATCCAGACGACAGGTCCATGAGAGTCGCACACGAACGGCGTCGCGCCACCCGCACGCCGGACGCACTCCGCGTCGAGGAGCTGATCTCCCCCGAGATCCTCGACAACGAGATGGTCGACCGCGAGTACCTCACACAGGTGTTCCGCGAGCCGCGGAAGTACCTGCCGCCGCCGCGCGTCCGGACCAGGACCGAGCCGCAGCGGGAGCCGGAGAGCCGGGGCGCGAAGCTCGCCAAGCTCACCGGGCTCACCATGGCGGGCACGCTGCTCGTGGGCGCGGTCGTGGCGTCGTCGGTGCTCAGCCGCGGCCGGGACCAGTCGGCCGCGCCGGTCAGCCCCGCCCCGCCGCAGATCACCGGGGCGGCCGCGCTCGGCGGGTTCGCCGCGGGCGGCGCGCCGGGCGGCAAGCAGGGCAGCAACACCGTGGGTCACGCCGAGGCGACCAGCACCCCGCTCACCCAGGTGCCGGTGGCCCAGACCCAGCCCGCGGAGACCGGGGCGCCCGTCGCGCCCGAGGGCTCCGCGACCACGACGACGACCGCCCCCGTGCTGACCGACGCGGAGAAGCTGGCGGTGGTCAACGAGTTCTACCGGCGGGTCGATTCCGCACCGGAGAAGGCGCTGGACCTGCTCAGCCCGGCGCTGGCCGGTGAAGAGGCCGGCGACCTGGTGCGGGCGTGGAGCACCATGCGCCAGGTCGAGGTGGTGGAGACGCGCGTGCAGCCGGACGGGTCCGTGCTCGCCGTGGTGCTGATGCGCCGCGACGACGGCACCCGGCTGCGCGTCACCCAGCAACTGGGGCTCGACGAGGCCGGACGCAGCATCTCGGAAGCGGTCCTGCTGGCCGCCGAGGAGCTGTAGCGGACGTCATACCAGGCACGGTCCGGGCCGCCCCAGACAGTGCCGGATGCATGCGCGCAGAGTGAGCACCCTAGCCTTGATTGACGGATCTGGCCCAACCCCCGGCCCACGGGCCGAGCTACGTGCATAGGCTTCCAGGCGTGCGGCACTGTCGCGCCCTGAAACAGCCCCCGAAGGAGGTCGCGTGAGCGACGAGGGTCGCCTGGTCGCCGGCCGGTACCGGATCGAGCGGCGAATCGGCAGCGGCGCCATGGGTGCCGTGTGGCAGGCGCACGACGACGTACTCGGCCGCTCGGTCGCGATCAAGCAGTTGCTTCTGCAACCTGGACTGGACCAGCACGAGGCCGAGGACGCCAAGCAGCGCACGATGCGTGAGGGCCGCATCGCCGCCCGCCTGCACCACCCGAACGCGATCTCCGTCTTCGACGTCGTCACCGACGACAACGGCCACCCGTGCCTGGTGATGGAGTACCTGCCGTCGACGAGCCTCGCCGAGCTGCTGCGCGACCGGAAGACGCTGCCGCCGCGCGAGGTCGCGCGCATCGGCGCCCAGATCGCGGCCGCCCTCAAGGAGGCGCACGCGGTCGGGATCGTGCACCGGGACATCAAGCCGGGCAACATCCTGCTCGCCGACAACGGCGTGGTGAAGATCACGGACTTCGGCATCTCGCGTGCCAAGGACGACGTGACGGTCACCAAGACCGGCATGATCGCGGGCACCCCGGCCTACCTGGCGCCGGAGGTCGCGATCGGTGGCGACCCGGGCCCGGAGGCGGACGTCTTCTCGCTGGGCTCCACGCTGTACGCGGCATGCGAGGGCCAGCCGCCGTTCGGTCTGAGCGAGAACACCCTGAGCCTGCTGCACGCGGTCGCCGCGGGGCAGATCAACCCGCCGCGGCAGTCCGGTCCGCTCGCCAGCGTGCTGGCCGTGCTGCTGCACCCGGAGGTCCAGCACCGCCCGACCGCCGCGGAGGCCGAGGAGCTGCTCGCGGCCGTGGCGCGCGGTGAGACACCGCTGGGCGGTCCGGACGACGAGACGCGGTTCTCGCCCTCCGGCGGAGCGCTCGCCGGTGGCGCGCTCGCGGCTGGAGCGCTGGGCGCGGCGGCCGGAGCCGGCGCCACGCGGGCTTTCCGCGGTGACGAGCTCGGCGCGCACTCCGGCACGCTGGCCGGCGGCGCGAGCGACCAGTTCTACGACGAGTACGACGACTACTCGGACGACCCGTACGCCGCCACCGCCGCGTACCCGACGGACGACTACGACCGCCAGGGCGCGACGCGCGCGGTGCCTGCGGGCTACGACGGCTACGACGACGAGCCCCGGGCCGCCGCGGCGGACGACGAGGACGAGAAGCGGGGCAAGTGGAAGGTGCCCGCCGCCATCGGCGCCGTCGTGGTGGCCGGTCTCGTGGCGCTCGGCATCTGGTTGTTCACGCCGGTGAACAACAACACCACGAACACCACCGAGACCAGCCCGCCGGTGGTGCCGCCGCTGGTGACCAGCTCGTCGGTGGAGACGACGGAGAGCTCGACGCCGACCGCGACGCGCTCGAGCCAGGCCAACGAGCCGACGAAGTCCTCCCCCTCGCGGCGCAGCTCCGCCGAGGAGTCGACCCCGCGGACCAGCTCGCCCACCAAGTCGAGCCCGTCGAAGACGCCGACGAGCACCCCGACTTCGGACGACAACGAGCCGACCGGGTCGGGCTCGGCCACGCCTTCGCCGTAGGAAACGACTGCCGGAAACGTTCAGGATCGGTCAGTAGGGTGGTGGGTGACTATCCGACAGGCCGGAACGACGAGAGGGTGTAGTGGGTACTGAGGGCGCACTCGTCGGCGGCCGGTACCGATTGGACCAACCGATCGGTCGTGGCCGCGCCGGAATCGTGTGGCTGGCGTACGACACGCAGCTGAACCGCACGGTGGCCGCCAAGAAGATGTCGGTCGCGCCGGGGCACAGCGAGCAGTCCGTCGCCGCCGCCCTGGAAGAGGGCCGCGCCGCGATGCGGATCCAGCACGCCTGCGCGATCGGCGTCTACGACGTGCTCCGCGACGGGCCGGACCCGTGGGTGGTCATGGAGTACGTGCCCTCCCGCAACATGGCGGACTTCCTGAGCGAGTACGGGACGCTCACGCCCGACCAGACCGCGTTCCTGGGCATCCAGCTCGCGTCCGCGCTGGCCGCGGCGCACCGGGCCGGAGTGGTGCACCGCGGGCTGGAGCCGGGCAACGTGCTGCTCGCCGACGACGGTGGCGTCAAGGTCACCGACATCGGGTTCACCGGCGCCGGTTTCAACCCCGCCTATCGGGCCCCGGAACTCTCGCGGGGCGCGACCGCCGCGCCGGCCACCGACGCGTTCTCGCTCGGCGCCACCCTCTACACGGCTGTCGAAGGCGTGCCGCCCTACGGCGACCACGGCGGCGGGCCGCTGCGGCAACCGGAGAAGGCCGGTGTGCTCGCGCCCGCGCTGATGAAGCTCCTGCGCGAGGACCCGCTGAGCCGCCCCACGCTCGGCGACAGCATCACCTCGTTCCAGGCGATCACGCAGGGACGGCAGACCGCGTTCATCCCGCCCACCGCGCCCGCGCTGCCGACCGTGCCCGCGTTCCGGCCGCCGTCGCCGCCGCCGCCTCCGCCGAAGGAGCCGTTGGTGCGGATCTCACCGGTCCGGGCGCGGCAGTTGATCCTCGCGACGATGGCTGTGCTGGTCGCGGCGGCTATTGGGATCGGGGTTACGCAGCTTCTTTTTCTCTGAGCGGGCGCTACGCTTTCTCAATCGCCGGCTTCGCTTCGCTACGCCCCGGTTGAGTCCTCCCGAACCCGATCTTTCAGTGTTCGGTTGCCGAGACACCGCGTCAAGGCGGGAAAGCGTGC
>NZ_JBEXTX010000038.1:0-62488 GCF_040614175.1 Amycolatopsis sp. NPDC006131 | reverse complement strand
GTGGCGGGGAGGGGCGGGGGCAGGGAGTGCCGGGGCCGAGGGGGGGGCCGGCGGGAGCGGGGCCGGCGGGAGCGGGGCCGGCGGGAGCGGGGCCGGCGGGAGCGGGGCCGGCGGGAGCGGGGCCGGCGGGAGCGGGGCCGGCGAGAACGGGGCCGGAGAGAGCCGGGCCGGAGAGAGCGGGACCGGAGGGGGCGCCGGCCGAAAGGGGTGGGCCGGCCGCGAGTGTTGTGCTGTAGTGGCGGCATGTCGGCTTCCGCCCTGTTCGCCTACGTTCTCGTCGCGTTGGCCGGTGTCATGACGCCCGGGCTCGACACCATGCTGATGCTGCGCCACACGCTCCTCGGCGGGCGGCGGGCCGGCTTCCGGGCGCTGACCGGGATCAACCTCGGCTGCCTGGTCTGGGGCACGGCGAGCATCGCGGGCCTCACCGCGCTGCTGACGGCCTCCCGCATCGCCTACGACGGGGTTCGCGTCGTCGGCGCGGCCTACCTGATCTGGCTCGGCGCGTCCGCGCTGTGGAAGAGCTTCCGTCGCCACCAGCCCGCCCCGGAGATCAGCGTCGAACCGGCGCGCGGCGCGCTGCGCGCCGGGCTGGTGACCAACCTGCTCAACCCGAAGGTCGGCGTGTTCTACCTGAGCCTGCTGCCGCAGTTCCTGCCCGCCGGGCCCGGGCAGGCGGCCTGGGGCGCCCTGCTCGTCCTCATCCACGTGTCGATCGGCTGGCTGTGGATGAGCGCCGTGCTGCTGCTGGCGGCCCAGGCGCGCCGGTTCCTGTTGCGGGACGCGGTGCGACGGTGGCTGGACCGTCTCACCGCGACAGTCCTCATCGGACTCGGGGTGCGGATCGCTACGGAGTCCCGCTGAGCGACAGGGCCATGTACTTCACGTCGAGGTACTCCTCGATGCCCTCGGCGCCGCCCTCGCGGCCGAACCCGGACGCCTTGACACCGCCGAAGGGCGCCGACGCGTTCGACACCAGCCCGGTGTTGAGCCCGACCATCCCGGTCGCCATCCGTTCCCCGACGCGGATCGCGCGGTCGAGGTCCCGCGTGAACACGTACGCCACCAGCCCGAACTCGGTGTCGTTGGCGAGCCGGACGGCCTCGTCCTCGTCCTCGAACGTGGTCACCGGCGCGACCGGCCCGAACACCTCCTCGCGCAGGATGCGCGCGTCCGGCGGGACGTCGGTGAGCACGGTCGGCGCGTAGAAGAAGCCGTCGCCGTCCAGCGCCTTGCCGCCGGTGGTCGCGTGCGCGCCGCGCGACAACGCGTCCTCGACGAGCTCGACGACCTTGTCCCGCTGCTCGGCGCTGACCAGCGGCCCGACCTTCACGCCGTCCTCGGTGCCGTGCCCGACCTTCAGCGACGACATCGCCTCGGTCAGCTGCCGCGTGAACTCCCCGGCCACGGACGAGTGCACGTGGAACCGGTTCGCCGCGACGCACGATTCCCCGTTGTTGCGCATCTTCGCGGTGACCGCGCCCTTGACGGCCGCGTCCAGGTCCGCGTCCTCGAACATCAGGAACGGCGCGTTGCCGCCCAGTTCCATCGACATCCGCTGCAGGTTCGGCGCGCACTGCTCGACCAGCTTGCGCCCGACCTCGGTGGACCCGGTGAAGGACAGCTTCCGGATCCGCGGGTCGGCCAGCGCCGGGTTCACCACCCGGCTCGCCGACGTGCTCGGCAGCACGCTCAGCACGCCGTCCGGCAGCCCGGCCTCCTTCAGCAGCCCGGCGAGGTTCAGCATCGACAGCGGCGTCAGCTGCGCCGGCTTGACGATCATGGTGCAGCCCGCGGCGATGGCGGGCCCGATCTTGCGGGTGCCCATCGCCAGCGGGAAGTTCCACGGCGTGACCAGGATGCACGGACCCACCGGGTGCTTCGACACCAGCACGCGACCGCCACCGGCCGGGCTGCGCGCGTACCGCCCGTCGATGCGCACGGCCTCCTCCGAGAACCACCGGAAGAACTCCGCGGCGTAGGTGACTTCGGCTTTCGACTCCTCCAGGCTCTTGCCCATCTCCAGCGTCATGAGCCGGGCCAGCTCGTCGGCGCGGTCGGTCATCAGCTGCCACGCGCGGCGCAGGATCTCGCCCCGCTCCCGCGGCGGCGTCGCGGCCCACTCCTCCTGCTTCGCGACGGCCGCCTCGATGGCTTCGCCGACGTCGGCGTCCTGCGCGTCGGAGACCTCGCAGAGCTGCTGCCCGGTCCCCGGGTCCTGCACGCCGAAGCGGCTGCCGTCCGCGGCGTCACGCCACTGACCGGCGAGGAAGATCTGACGCGGTGCTCCATCGAGGGTCATGTGGCGTGACTACCCGTGCGCTCCTCCTCGTATGCCTCCGGCAACCGTCGCATCCGGCGCAACGGCGAGCAGACCAGCCACAGCGCCGAAGCCGCCACCCCGGCCCCCGCCAGCCACAACGTGCCGCGCAGCCCGACCACGCTCGCCAGCACGCCGGCGAGCACGCTCCCGATCGGCCCCGGCGCGAAGTACAGGAACGAGGAGGTGGCCGCCACCCGGCCCTGCAACCGCTCGGGCGTCACCGCCTGCCGGTAGCTGAGCTGGTGCACGTTGAGCACCACGATGCTCACGCCGGTCAGGAAGTTGCCGACGGGATACCACGCGAGACCCCAGCCGGGCGTGGTCAACGGGATCATCAGGTACCCCGCGCCCCACACCAGGGCGCTGCTCCACATCAGCCGCGCCTCGCCGAACCGCCTGCCGAGCCCGCGCGCGACGGCCGAGCCGAGCACCGCTCCGGTGAGCCCGCCCGCCTGCAGCAGCCCGATCACGCCCGGCGACAGGTGCACCTCGCGCAGCAGGAACAGCGCCGCCACCGTGATCTGGAACTGCTGACAAACGCTGACGCACACGTCGTGCGCTCCGATCGCGCGTAGCACCGGGTGCCGGAAGACGAACCGGAGCCCGTCGGCGATCTCGTGCCGCAGCGGCGCCCGAGCCCGCGCCGGCGGCACCCGGTCCGGCGCGCGGATCCGCCGCAGCCAGACCGCGGACCACAGGAAGCTCACCGCGTTCACGCCGACCGCCGTCGCCCCGCCGAAGAGCTGCACCAGCCACCCCGACAGGCCCGGCGCGGACACCGCCGCGACCGAGACGTTGGCCTGCAACCGCGCGTTGCCCTCCACCAGCTGCGAGCGCGCGACCAGGCTCGGCAGGTACGTCCGGTGCGCCACCTCGAAGAACACCGACAGCACCCCGGCCACCGCCACCACCGCGTACAGCTGCGGCATGGTGAGCGCGCCGAACGCCGCGGCGACCGGCACCGAGCCGAACGCGACCGCCCGCCCGAGATCGGCCGCCACCAGCACGCGCCGCTTGCGCATGCGGTCCGTCCACGCGCCGACCTGCAACGCCAGCAGCAGGTACGCGAGCGTCTCCAGCGTCCGCAGCACGGACAGCTGGAACGCCGTGGCGTGCAGCGTGATCGCCGCCAGCAACGGCACCGCGAGCAGGTTGATCCGGTCGCCGAACTGGCTCAGCGCGTCCGCGAGCCACAGGCGCCGGAAATCCCCGTGCCGCAACAACCCCCATCGCATGTTCCCCCCTCGCTCCCGCGACCTGAACAACGTTAGCTAGGGGTACCGACAAAAACGGAGTGGCAGAGCCCGGACCCCCCGACAGGTCCGGGTTCTGCCACTCGAACGAGGCGGTACTACCCGATGTCGCGCCGCTGAAAACGTGCCAGACCCGTGGCAAGCGCGACCACTGCGATCCCGAGCAGCCACGCGAACGGCGCGACCACGAAGTCCGCGCTCGGCAGCTTCGGCACGTGCGTGAACGGCGAGACGTCGAGCAACACCTGCGGCGCCTGCACGACCGGCCCGAACAACGACAGCAGGAGGAACGCCGCCGCCACCCCCCACGCCGCCGTCGCGAACTTCGGCGCGAACCCGAACACCACCACGGCGATCCCGACGACCACCCACACCGCGGGCACCTGCGCGACCGTCGCGCCGAGCACCGCGGGCACCTGGCCGCCCACGTCACCGACGCGCAACCCGTGCAGCAGCCCCGCGAACAGGCCCGACACGACCAGCAGCAGAGCCGTCCCCAGCAGCGAGAACACCAGATGACTGCCGGCCCACTGCAACCGGCGCACGCGGGTCACCAGCAGCGGCTCCAGCCGCAGCGCGGTCTCCTCCGCGCGCATCCGCAGGGTCGCCTGCACCGCGTACATCGAGGCCACCATCCCGAAGATGCCGGCGATCGCGGCGAGGAACGTGTCGATCAGGTTCTGCGCGCCGCCCAGCCGCTCGAGCATCTGCTGGGCCTGCGCGCTCTCGCCGACGACGTCGCCGATGCCTGCGGCCAGCGAGCCGAACATGGCCCCCAGCACCGCGAAGCCGACGGTCCAGCCGATCAGCACGCCCCGGTGCAGCCGCCAGGCCAGCGCGAACGGCGACCGCAGCCCGGGCGCCGCCACCGGCGGGCCGGGACGAGCCGGGAAGATGCCCATCCCGACGTCCCGCCGCGGCAGCAGCCGGTAGGCCACCGCCCCCAGCACGACGGCCACCGCGACCAGCAGCAGCGCGACGGCCCACCGGTCCCCGGCGAACGGCCGGATCTGCGTCGACCACCCGAGCGGCGACAGCCAGGACAGCCACGAGATGTCCGTCGCCGAGTCGCCGACCGCGCGCAGCAGGAACGAGACCCCGAGCACCGCGGAGGCGATGCCGTTGGCGGTGCGCGAGTACTCGGCGAGCTGGGCGGCGATGGCGGCGACCGCGGCGAACAGCAGCCCGGTCAGCGTGGTCCCGAGCCCGAACGCCACCGACCCGCCCGCGGGCAGCCCCGCGCCGATCAGGCCGAGCGCCACCAGCAGCCCGGTCCCCGCCGCGCCGATGGCGGCGGTGATCAACGCGGCCGTCAAGGCGGCGTAGCGCCCGGTCACGGTCGACGACAGCAGCTCCTGCCGCCCGGTGTCCTCCTCCTGGCGGGTGTGCCGCGTGACCGTGAAGATGCAGGCCAGCGCCGCGAACAGGGGCAGGAACACGCCGAAGCGCCATGCCGTGAACCCGCCCGCGGTGGACAGGTCGAACGGCGGCCCGTAGAGCAGGGTGATCGACGGGTTCGCGCTCATCCCCGTCGTCAGCGACGCCCGGCTGGCCGCGTCCGGGTACAGCTGGTCGTAGGCGCCGGCGCTGCTCGCCGGCAACACGCCGATCACCAGCGCCCAGAGCGGCAGCACCACCCAGTCCCGCCGCAGCGCGAGACGCACCAGGTGACGGGTGCCCACCAGCGCGGTCACCGTGTGCTCGCTTCGGTGGTGTAGTGGCGCAGGAACAGCTCCTCCAGCGTCGGTGGCTGGCTGGTCAGGCTGCGCACGCCGACCTCGGTCAGCTTGCGCAGCACCTGGTCCAGCGACTGGGTCTCGACGTCGAAGCGGACCCGGTTGCCGTCGACCTTGAGGTCATGCACCTCGGCCAGCGAGCCGAGCCCGTTCGGGTGGCCGGCGAGCTCCGCCACGATCGACGTGCGGGTGAGGTGCCGCAGTTCGCTCAGCGTGCCGGTCTCGACCGCGTGCCCGTTGCGGATGATGCTGACCCGGTCGCACAGCGCCTCGACCTCGGCGAGGATGTGGCTGGACAGCAGCACCGTGCGGCCCTTGTCGCGCTCCTCCTGGATCGCGTACTGGAAGGTGGCCTCCATCAGCGGGTCGAGGCCGGAGGTCGGTTCGTCGAGGATCAGCAGCTCGACGTCGGAGGACAGGGCCGCGACGATCGCGACCTTCTGCCGGTTGCCCTTGGAGTAGGTGCGGCCCTTCTTCTTCGGATCGAGGTCGAACCGCTCGATCAGCTCGTCGCGACGGTGCTTGTCGAGCCCGCCGCGCAGCCGTCCGAGCAGGTCGATGACCTCGCCGCCGGACAGGTTGGGCCAGAGGTTGACGTCTCCGGGCACGTAGGCGAGCCGGTGGTGCAGGCTCGCGGCGTCGCGCCAGGGGTCGCCGCCGAGCAGGCGGACGGTGCCCCGGTCCGCGCGCAGCAGACCGAGCAGGACGCGGATGGTGGTCGACTTCCCGGCCCCGTTCGGGCCCAGGAAGCCGTGCACTTCTCCGGTCTTGACCTGCAGGTTCAGGTCGTCGAGGGCCTTGGTCGCGCCGAACGACTTGTGCAGGCCCTCGATGGAGATGGCGTTGTCCATGCGGCGAAGCTACAGTCATTTCATAAACTTGTGAAGTTAGGAAAACGTATAGATTGGCTGAAGCGCTGGACGGGTGAGGAAGGATGATCCGCATGCGGGACGAAGAGGCGGTGCGCCGGTACGTCGAGCGGCTGGCTCTCGTGCTGAACCAGCTCGGCATCCAGCGCATGGCCGCGCGCGTGTTCGCCGCGCTCGTGGTCACCGAGGACAGCCGCCTGACCGCGGCGGAGCTGTCGGAGAACCTGCAGGTCAGCCCGGCGGCCGTGTCCGGGGCGGTGCGCTACCTGGAGCAGCTGGGTCTGGTCGAGCGGGAGCGGGAGCCCGGCTCGCGGCGCGACCACTTCCGCGTGCTCGACGACATGTGGTACGCCAGCATGCGCAAGCGCGACCGCTTCGTGGAGATGTGGCGGGACGCCGCCGAGGAGGGCATCGACGCGGTGGGGGCGGACAGCGCGGCCGGCAGGCGGCTCGCCGACATGCGTGACTTCCTGTCGTTCATCATCAAGGAGCTGCCGCTGCTGTTCGAGCGCTGGGAGAAGGAGCGGGCGAGCCGCTAGGGCAGGACGGCCTTGACGAGCTTGCGCGCCAGCGTCGTCGGGTCCCCGGCCTCGGTGTCCCAGTGCCGCAGGAACCCTTGCTGGAAGGCGGCGCCCAGCAACAGCGTCGCGATCGCGTCGGGGTCCGATGTGGACGGCAGGCGGCCCAGTTCCCGTTCCGCGCGGAGGTAGTTCGCCAGCCGGGTCACGGGGGTGCGCGGCCCGGCGCCGTGCTCATGTATCGCGGCGCGGTGGGCCGCCAGCAGTTCCCGCGAGGAGAACAGGGAAGCGCCGATCGGGAAGCTCTCGGTGTAGAAGTCGATCGCCGTGCTGGTGATCCGGATCAGGTTGCCGCGCACCGTGTGACGTCCGGGCGTGAGGTCGCCGAGCACCGCGTTCAGCCCGGGTAGCTGCGAGGTCATCACGCCGAGGAAGATCTCGGTCTTGTCCGCGAAGTGCTTGTACAGCGCCGCTTCCGAAAACCCGGCGGCGCGGGCGATCTCCTTGGTGGTGGCGCGCGCGTAGCCCTGCTCGCGCATCACCTCCGCGGCCGCGGCCAGGATCTTCTCCCGAGTTCCCATGCGTCCTCAGCGTTCTCTCAGTGCTCGCTTGACGGTTAGTGAGTGCTCACCCACCATAGCAGGTGAGTGAACACTAACCAGGGAGGAAGCATGAAGCTGACGGTGTTCGGCGCGACCGGCGGGACGGGTGTGGAGGTCGTGCGGCAGGCGCTCGCCGCGGGTCACCAGGTGACGGCGGTGGTGCGTGATCCGGCGCGGCTGGACGTGCCGGCGCAGGCGCGGCTGGAGGTCGTGACCGCGGACGTGTTCGACGCGGATTCGCTGGTGCCCGCCATCACCGGCCGCGAGGCCGTGCTCTCCGCGCTGGGGCCGCGCGACCGGGGGCCGAGCGTGATCTGCCGGGACGGGACGAGCGCCATCATGACCGCCATGGCCGCGGCCGGCGTGCGGCGGCTGGTCGTGGTGAGCAACAGCGGCATGCACCGCGAGGGGGACGGGTGGTTCACGCGGCTGGTGGTCAAGCCGCTGCTGATCCGCATGTTGCGCGAGGGGTACGCCGACATGGGCGAGATGGAGCGCCGGGTGATCGAGTCCGGGCTCGACTGGACGATCGTGCGCCCGCCGAAGCTCAACGACGGCCGTCACACCGGCCGCATCGCGAGCGAGACCAGGGGAAACGTGCGCGGCAGCTTCAGCATCTCCCGCGCGGACCTGGCCGACTACGTGCTGCGCGCGGCCGCGGATCCGGAGCTGGCGAGGATGGCCGTGTCGATAGCCAAGGGCTAATGTGAACGGGTGTCAACTTCACGTGCTGCCCTGACTCTCGCTGCCACCGTCGGACTCGCCCCGGTGCTGGTCGCCCAGGGCCTGCACGTGCGCCGGACGACACCGCGGCTGCCGGGCGCGTCCGGACCGCTGCGAGGCTCGGTGCCCGGGCCGGGCCCGTTGCGGTTGCTGGTGATCGGCGAGTCCACTGTGGATGGCGTCGGCGCGGAGACGCACGAGGAGGCGCTGACCGGGCAGCTGGCCGCGGCGCTGGCCCGCAGGCTGGGGCGCGGGATCGACTGGCGCGTGGCCGGGCGGACGGGCGCCAACGCGCGCACCGTCCGGACGGAGCTGCTCGGCGAGGCGTGCCGGGAACGGGCGGACCTGGTCGTGGTGGCGCTCGGGGTGAACGACACCATCGAGATGCGCTCACCCGCCCGCTACCGGCGCGACCTGCTGGAACTGGTGGTGACGGCGCGGCGGGCGCTCGGGCCGGTCCCGGTGCTGCTCGCCGGCGTCCCGCCGCTCGCCGCGTTCCCGTCGCTGCCGCAGCCGTTGCGCCTCGTGCTCGGCCTGCGGGGTGAGGCGCTGGACGCGGCGGCGGCGACGCTCGCGGAACTGCCGGGGGTCACCCACTGCCCGGTGCCGCGGGAGGTGGTCGACCCGGAGCTGTTCGCGGCGGACGGGTTCCACCCCGGGCCGGCCGGCTACCGGCTGTGGGCGGACAAGCTGGCGGAGGCCGTCGCATTGGGCTGATCGGGTGAAACCGGCCGCCGCCGACCAGGTGCTTTGGAAAAACTTCTGTCGCTGTGTATCTGGCGAGGGCCTCCCCGCGTCATAGGGGCGTTGGCTGGTTGCACACCGACTGGAGGAACGCATGAGCTCTCCCCGGCCTTTCGCCGAGGAAATCCGCGCCGTGCGCGATTCCCTTGCCACGATGGGGGATCCGTGGCAGGCGGGGGAGACGGTGCTCAGCCGGCTGGCGGGCGAGTCGCGCAGGGTGCGACTGGGGGTGCCGGCCCCGAGCGCGGCCGAAGTGGAAGCCCGGGCCGAGTTGCCGGGGCGGATGCTCGAGGTCGCGCTCGGGGCCGCCGGCCAGCCCTGCACCGCGCTGCACGCGCCGGGCAGCACGCTGCCGGCCAAGTTCGACCTCCGCGACGTGTGCGGCCGCAGCTACGTCACGCCGGTGAAGGACCAGGGGGAATCGGGGTCCTGCAGCGCGTTCGGCACCATCGCGGCGCTCGAGGGGACCGCCGCGTACACGCGCCGCAACACCGGCATGCGACTCGACCTGTCGGAGGCGCACCTGTTCTTCGGGTTCGCGCCGGCACACCGCAAGCCGGGTGACACCGGGTCCTGGCCGGACGACCTGATGGGGGACTGCGCGTCCAAGGGCGTTACCTTCGAGGACTACTGGCCCTACTCGGACGAGGGCACCGGCTCGCTGCACCCGAACTGGGTGAACCGCGTCGCGCGCGCGGAGGGCGTCGTCGACCTCACCCAGGACCCGGCCGCGATCAAGCACCACATCTACGGCTACGGCCCGGTCACCGCGTGCATGGTGATCTACGACGACTTCTTCCACTACACCGGCGGCATCTACCGCGCCACCACGACGGAGAGCAACGGCGGGCACTGCGTCGCGCTCATCGGCTGGGACGACGAGCAGAACTGCTGGATCGGCAAGAACTCCTGGGGCACCGACTGGGGCGAGGGCGGGTTCTTCCGGATCGCCTACGGCGAGGCCTTCATCGAGGACTACCCGGAACCGCGGCCGACGACCCTCGGCTGCACCGGGGTCACCCTGCGCGCGTGGCTACCGCCGCAGCGCGCGCTGCGCCTGTTCTCGGCCGGTGCCGGTGAATGGGTGTGCCTGGAGCAGCTGGGCTGGGTCCGGCTCGCGGGGGACGCCGCGGGCGTGAGCCGCCAGCTCGCGCTGCTCGCCGAGGCTCGGGCGGGCGGGCATCCCGTCAGCCCGTTCCTCGACCAGGGCGTGCTGACCGAGGTTGCCACCACCTACTGATGGGGAGCGAAGCATGACCACGAGCAAGAGCGAGACGCCGGACACCGGCCCGCAGGACGACCCGAACGCCGAACTCGCCGAACTGACCAGGGAGACGTCCGGCTCCGACGGCCCGGCCGGGGTCTACGACCCGAACACCCCGCCGCCGACGGGGGTTTACGACCCGAACACGCCGCCGCCCACGGGCGTGTACGACCCGAACACCCCGCCGCCGACGGGTGTTTATGACCCGAACACGCCGCCGCCGACGGGTGTTTACGACCCGAACACGCCGCCGCCGACGGGGGTTTATGACCCGAACACCCCGCCGCCGAGCGGTGTGTACGACCCGAACACCCCGCCGAACGGCAACGGCACGCCGGCCCAGCCGGCCCACCCGGCGCCGCAGGCGCAGGGCGTCTGGGTGCACGGCCGGCAGGTCGCGCGGCTGTGGTCGACGAGCGCCAACCCGGGCGTCTGGGTGGACATCGCGGGCCTGGGCTGGAAGCGGCTCGCCGCCACCGCGGACGGGCGCAGCTCCCTGACGACGCTGGCACTGCTGGCCCGCAACCACGGGCTGCCGGTGTCCTTCCACGAGAACGCCGCCGGGCAGATCGACCAGATCCTGGTCTGACGACGGCACACAGACCGGCGGTGGCCGGCAGCCGAGGGGGCCGCCGGCCACCGCCACCCTGGGGAGCTTCCAGTGGCACAGATCCGGCTCGCGCAGGCGGATTCGGGGGAGACGGCGCGGCTCCACGTGGGGGACACGGTGGAGCTGCGCCTGCCGGAGATCCGCGCGTCGGGTTACCGGTGGCGCTGGCGGTTGCCGGACGCGGTCCGCGTGGTGGCGGACGAGCACGTCCGGTCCAGGGGGGTGGCCCACGGGGAGGGGCCACCGGGCGAGGGGGGTGTGCGCCGGCTGGCGCTCGACGTCGTCGAGCCCGGCCGGCACCTGCTCCGGGCGGAGCTGGCGCGGCCGTGGGAGGTGGAGCCGCGCCGCTCCGTCACGTTCGTGCTCGCCGTGACTGCTCCGAACGAGTGATGTTGTGTATCTGGCGTCCGCCTTCGTGCTCTGCACGGTGACGGAGCCGGAGATACTGCCTAGCGCTGACCCGAGGAGAACCACGCGAAGTGGGGGCGAACGCGGTGACGGAAGCGAGGACCGCCGAGGCGGATCCGTCCTGGGAGGGACTCCGCGGACCGGAGCTGTTCGAGGCGTGCCTGGCGGCGGCGCGGGCGGGGGACAAACGCGCGCTGAACCGGCTGGTCGCCGAGCTGACCCCGCTGGTGTGGAACGTGGCGCGCGGCCAGGGGCTGGACAGCCACTCGGCTGAGGACGTGGTGCAGACCGTGTGGCTGGCGCTGGTCAGCCACCTCGACCGGCTGCGGGAGCCGAAGGCGCTGGCCGGCTGGCTGGTCGTCACGGCCCGGCACGAATCGCAGCGCGTGCGGGGGCGGAAACCGCCGCCGGTGCCGTTGACCGACGAACTGGCCGAGACCGTGGCGAGCACCGAGCCCGCGCCCGAGGCCGAGGTGCTGCGCACCGAGCGCGACCAGCGGCTCTGGCGCGCCTTCCGCAGGCTTCCGCAGCGGTGCCAGGAACTGCTGCGGCTCACCGTGCTCGCCGGTCGCGCCGAGTACCGGCTCGTCGCCGAAGCGCTGCAGATGCCGCGCGGCAGCATCGGACCCAACCGCGGCCGCTGCCTGAAGACGATGCGCGAACTGCTGGACATCGAAGGGGGCAGCGCATGAACGACAATCTGCCAGGGGGTGGGGCGCACCCCGGCGACGAAGACCTGCTGGCCGATCTGGGCCGGGTGCTGGCCGCCGTCGACCCGCCCCCGGACGGCCTGGTCGAGCGCGTGCAGTTCGCCCTCGAACTGGAGAACCTCGACTTCGAGATCGCCCAGTGGGAGCGGGCCGACCCGGCGCTGGCCGGCGTCCGCAGCATCACCGACGAGGGCACGATCACGTTCACGGTCAGCGACCTCACCGTGATGATCAACCTGACCAGGGTCGGGCACTGCCATCGGATCGACGGCTGGCTGGTGCCCGCGGCCGCGCACGGGGTCGAGGTGCGGGTGGCCGAACACGGCTCGTCGTCGACGGTGGCCGACGAGGGCGGCCGGTTCGTGCTCGACGACGTGCCGCGCGGGACCACGCAGATCGTGATCTCGGTCGGCGGGGCCAGCAGCCGCCGCACCGTCGTCACGCCCGCGGTCGTCCTCTGACCGGCTGCTCGCCCCGGCCCCCGCATGTGCTCAGATAGACCACGTGTCAGCTCAGCGTGAGTCCCGGCGTGCGCTGGGCCGGGCATCGGAGCTGCGCGGGCGGGCCGCGGACGCCGCGGGCAACTTCCGCAACGTGGAGGCGGTGCGGCTGTTCAACCGCGCGTTGCGGGTGCTCGCGGACGGGCCGGACGACGTCGAGTGGATCACGCTGCGGGCGCGGGTCCTGCTCGGCCTCGCGATGTCCGAGGCCGAGACCGGTTCGGCGGCGGCCGGTCTGCGCCACCTCGACGACGCCCTGCGGCTGACCGATCGGCTGCCGTCCGGGCCGCCCCAGCGGGTCCTGCGTGCGCTGGTCGGCGCCCAGCGCGCGCTGGTGCTCGGCCGGATCGGCCGGCTGTCCGAAGCACTGGCGCTGTTCGACGAGATCCTGCCGGTGCTGGAAAGCGAGGCCGACGACAATGCGCTGTCGTTGACCCGCAACCTGATGAACCGCGCCAACATCAACGTCGAGCTGCAGCGGCCCGCGGCGGCGCTGGCGGACCTGCGGCGCTGCCTCGAACTGGCCACCGAGCACGGCCTGACCCGGCTGGAGGGCAAGGTCCGGCACCTGCTGGGCGAGCAGGGGCAGCTCCTCGGCGACATCCCCGGCGCGTTGCGGCACTACGAGCAGGCCGCGCGGATCTACGAGGACGCCGCTCCCGGCTGGCTCGCCCGGCTGCGCGTCGACCAGGCCAGAGCGCTGCTCGTCGCCGGTCTCGCCGAGGACGCGGCGCGGCACCTCGACGAGGTCCTGCCCGAGCTGTATTCGACCCGCAACGTGCAGGACATCGCCGAGGCCGAGGTCGCCCGCGCCGCGGCCGCGATCCTCGACAACGACCACGGCCGGGCCCGTGAGCTGGCCGAGCTCGCGCGGCGGCGGTTTCTCCGGCGCGGCAACGAACGCTGGGCCGCGGTCGCCGCGCTGACCCGGCTGCGTGCCGACGCCACCGAGGTCCTCGGCGGCACGCGACGCCCGCCGTCGCGGCTGGTCAGGGGGCTCACCGGGCACGCCGACCGCCTCGCGGAGCTGGGGCTGCGCGACGAGGCGGCGGTCGCCCGGCTGCTCGCGGTGCGGCTGCTGCTCCGCCGTGGGGACGTCGGTGCGGCCGAGGAGCTGCTCGCGCGGGTGCCGCGGCCGCGCCGCACCACGCCGATCGACCACGTCATGCTGCTGCGGCTGTGCCGGGCCGAACTCGCCGTGGCGACCGGCCGTCCGCGTGCGGCGCTGGCGCAGGCGCGCAGCGGCTTCGCCGAGCTGAGCCGGGTGCGCGACCGGATGGGCGGGCTGGACCTGGTGTGCGGGACCGCGGTGCACGGCCAGGAGCTGGGCCGTCTCGCGGTCGGGCTGGTGCTCGGCACGACCCGCGGCCACGCCGGCGCGCGCAGGCTGTTCGCCTGGCAGGAGCGGACGCGGGCGCAGGTCTACCGGTACGAGCCGCTGCCCGCGATCGACGACCCGGTGCTGGCCCGGCTCATCACCGAGATGCGGCAGGTGCAGCGGCTCGCGCAGCAGAACCGCCTCGACGGCAGGCCGGTGGCGGCGCTGGAGCAGCGGTACGCCCGGCTGCAGCGGGAGGCGGGCCGTCTCGGCTGGTACACCAGCCCGTGGGGCAGGCCGCGTCCGGTCAGCTCACCCGAGGAGGTGGCCGCCGAGCTGGGCGACCGCGTGCTGGTCAGCCTGATCGGCCAGGACGGCGAGCTGTCCGCGGTGGTCGTGCGGGACGGCCGGTTCCGGCTGGTGCGGCTGGGCGGGCTGGACGAGGTCGTGGAGATCACCAAGCAGCTGCACGCCGACCTGAACGCGCTGGCTCCGGACCACCTGCCGTCGCCACTGGTCGCGGCCGTCACGGTGTCCGCGGAGAAGCGTGCCCGCCTGCTCGACGAGCGGGTCGTGCGGCCGCTCGCGGACGCGATCGGCGACCGCGAGCTGGTGATCGTGCCGACCGGGCCGCTGTACGCGCTGCCGTGGCCGGCCCTGCCGTCGCTGCGTGGCCGTCCGCTGTCGATCGCGCCGTCGGCGACCGCGTGGGTGACCGCGATGCGCCGCGAGCTGATCGACCCGGTGGTGCTGGTCGGCGGGCCGGACGTGCCGGGCGCGATCGGCGAGGTGCGGCAGCTGCGCGCGGTCTACCCGACGGCGACGCTGGTCGACGGCCCGGCAGCGACCAGTTCCGCGGTGCTGGAAGCGCTCGACGGGTCGGGCCTGGCGCACCTGGTCGCCCACGGCGCGCACGAACCGGCGAACGCGTTGTTCTCGCGGCTGGAACTCGTCGACGGGCCGCTGTTCGCGCACGAAACCGCGCGGCTGCGGCGCCCGCCGGACCGGGTGGTGCTGGCCACGTGCGAGCTGGCGATGAGCCACATCCGGCCAGGCGAGGAGGCGCTGGGGTTCGCCGGCGCGCTGCTGGCGAGCGGGTCCCGCACGATCGTCGGGGCGATCGCGCGGGTCGGCGACCGGGCGGCGGCGGAGGCGATGACCGACCTGCACCAGCGGCTCGCGTCGGGGATCTCCCCGGCGCTGGCGCTGGCGCACGCGACCGCCGCCGATCCGCTGCGCCGCCCGTTCCTCTGCCTCGGCGCCGGTTAACGCTCGGCGGCCTTGACCAGCTTCGCGGACAGGAACTTGATCGCCCCCGCGAGCGCGACGCGCACGACCGGCCCGGTGCCGGGGATTTTCTCCTGGAACGAGCCGCGCCAGGTCAGCCGCGTGCCGGTGCCGTTCGGCTCGAAGGTCACTTCGCCGCGGTAGCCGCGCACCGGGGCGGGCTCGGCGAAGGTGTAGACGTGGCGGCGGTCCTGCTCGTACTCGAGCGTCTCCTCACGCATGAGCAGCGGCCACGCCCCGACGGCCCGGATGGCGCCCACCCCGCCTGCCGGATCGGCCCACCGGTCCCAGCGGGACACGACGATGAGCGGTTTCGCCCAGTCGGACCAGCGGGCGCCGTCGGTCTCCAGCCGGAAGAGGGTCGCGGGCGGGGCGCTGCTGGTGCGGGTGACCTCGAAGGAGAACGTCCTGGCGGGCATCGGTGACCTTTCCGCTCGGGTAGGGGTTACCGAGCAGTAAACCAGGGGCTTACCGGATGCGGGGGGCCTGACCTTGGGGTTTCATGGGTTCATGGGCATCGACTTCAACGAGATCAAGAAAAAGGCGCAAGAGGCGCTCGGCCACAACGCCGGCAAGATCGAACAAGGCCTGGACAAGGCGAGCGGCTTCGCCAAGTCGAAGTTCGGCCAGCACTCCAGCAAGATCGACAACGTCACGTCGAAGGCGAAGGACTTCCTGCACAAGCAGTCCGGCGGCGGGCACGGCGAGCCCGGTCCGCAGGGCGGCCCCGGACCGGCCGGCCCCCAGACCGGACCACAGGGTGGACCCGAGACCGGACCCCAGAGCGGACCGACCGGACCCACGGGGCCGACCAGCCAGCCGTAACTGTTACGGCACCTCGCCGATGGCGGTGTCCTCGGTGAGGGAGGTGATGCGGCCGCCGCGCTCGCCGAGCGCACGCAGGCCGTCCCGGGCGTCCGGCGCGCCCAGCGCGACGCGGACACCCGACAGTGTGGCCTGCCTGGCGGCCGCAAGCGCTTGCGCGCCCTGGTGACCCGAGTCGATGCTGACGGCGAGGCCGCCGGTCGAGGCCAGCGACCCGCGCAGGGCGCCCAGCCGGCCGAGGGCCTCGTCGATCACCGGCAGCAGCGCTTCGCGGTTGCCCTCGGTCATCGCGCGCACCAGCGCCGGCCGGGTGGCGGCCACGCGGGTGCCGTCGGTGTAGGAGCCTGCGGCCAGCGCCATCGCGACCGGCCCGCCGTCCGCCCCCACGGCCGCGAGCACCGCGGCCAGCAGGTGCGGCAGGTGGGAGATCCGGGCGACCGCCTCGTCGTGCGTGGCCGCGGTCAGCGGAACCACGTGCGAGCCGAGGTCGATCGCCAGCCGGGCCACCTCGGCCCACGCGCCGAGATCGGTGTCGTCCTCGACGCACACCACCCACGCCGCGCCGTCGAACAGCGCCGCGTTGCCTGCCCGCCATCCGGACTCGGCGGTGCCCGCCATCGGGTGCCCGCCGACGTACCGGGCGTTCGGCGCGAACGCCCGCGCGGCGGTCAGCACCCCCGTCTTCACGCTGGTCACGTCGGTGAGCAGGCACGACGGCGCGCACTCGTCGACCGTCCGCAGCACCTCCTCGACGGCGGTCAGCGGTACGGCCAGCACCACCAGCGCGTCCCGGTCGGCGGCCCGCCGCAGCGCGGCTGCCACGTCGGTCGAGGCGTCGAACCCGTCAGCGGCCGCCGCCTCGGCGTCGGCCGCCGAGGTCGTGGCGCCCCACACCTCGCGCCCCACCGCGGCGGCCGCGCGCAGCACCGAGCCGCCGATCAACCCGAGCCCGATCACGCATACGTCTCGCACGGGGCGTCATCCTGCCAGGGCGTCGAGCGCGAAGGCCGCGTACATCGCGACTCCCGCCGGGAAAGCGCCTTCGTGGTGGCGCACCCGGTTGGAGTGGTTGGTCGGCGCCTGTGCCGGATCCACGTCCGGCGGGCACGCGCCGAGGAACGCGAACGCGCCCGGAACCCGCTGCAGCACGTAGGAGAAGTCCTCGGCGCCCATGATCGGGTCGGGCATCAGCTCCGCGCGGCCGAGCACGCGCTGGGCGAGGTCCAGCACCCGCAGCGCCTGGTCCGGGTCGTTCACGGTGACCGGGTAGCCGGGCTCGATGTCGACCAGCACGCGGCAGCCGTGCGCCTCGCCGACCGCTTCGCACACCTTCGGCAGCTCGGCCTTCACCAGCGCGCGGGTGGACTCGGACAGCGTGCGGATCGTGCCGGCGAGCTCCGCGGTCTCCGGGATGATGTTGGTCGTCGTGCCGGCCTGGATGCGGGTCACCGACACCACCGCCGGGTCGAACACGCTGACCCGCCGCGTCACCATCGTCTGCAGCGCGCCGACCATCGCCGCGGCCGCCGGCACCGGGTCGATCGCGTTGTGCGGGCTGGACCCGTGCCCGCCCTTGCCGGTGACCTGGACCGTGAACGTGTCGTTCGACGCCATCAGCGGACCGGGCCGCGTGGTGATCAGCCCGGACTCGACGTGGGACAGCAGGTGGATGCCGAAGGCCTTCTCGGCTCGGGACCCGGCGGCGTCCAGCACGCCTTCGTGGATCATGTGCCGCGCGCCGTGGTAGCCCTCCTCGCCCGGCTGGAACATGAACACGACCGACCCGGCCAGCTCGTGCCGGTGGGCCGCGAGCAGCCGCGCGGCTGAGGCGAGCATCGCGGTGTGGCCGTCGTGGCCGCACGCGTGCATGGTCCCGTCCACTTCGGAGGCGAACTCCAGCCCGGTGTCCTCCTGCAGCGGCAGCGCGTCCATGTCCCCGCGCAGCAGCACCGCGGGCCCGTCCTGCGCGCCGCGCAGCACAGCGGTCAGCGCGGAGGTCGACTTCCCCTCGACGATCTCCAGCGGGAGGCCCTCCAGCGCCCGCCGGACCGCGGCCTGCGTGTGCGGCAGGTGGAGGCCCTGCTCCGGCCTCCGGTGGATCTCCCGGCGCAGCGCGACGGTGGCCGGTTGCAGAGCCTCGGCCTCGGAGAGCAACGCGGCGAGCCGGGTGTCCGGCAAAGGGGGCAACTCCGTGGGTCCCGTCATCTTCCGATCCTCGCAGAGCGACTGCACCGATGATCCGTCCAGGTATACGGTGTGCGCTATGTCGGTGAAGGAGCCGGTTGCGGGATTCGCGGTGGCCGTGGTCCGGGAGGACGGCAAGTGGCGCTGCAGCGCGCTCGACGCCGGCGCACTCACGGGGTTGGACGCCGCCATCACCGAGCTGGCCAAGTTGCGGTCCACGGGGGCCGTGTTCGGCCTGCTCGCGGTGGACGACGAGTTCTTCGTGATCGTGCGGCCGAGCCCGCGCGGACCATCCCTGCTGCTCTCGGACGCGGCGGCGGCGCTGGACTACGACATCGCCGCCGACGTGCTCGACGTGCTGCGGGTCGATCCGCCGGACGAGGAGGACGACTCCATCTGGCCGGAGGGCGACCTCGACATCCTCGCCGACGTCGGCCTGCCCGGGCCCGAGCTCGAGGTGATCGCGGGCGAGGTCGACCTCTACCCGGACGAGCAGCTGCAGATGATCGCGCAGCGCTGCGGGTTCGGCGGCGAGTTCACCGCGCTGCTCGACGAGATCTGACGTGTCCGACGCCGACCTGGTGTCCGTGGCGCTGGCCGCGGCGCGGGAGGCGGGCCCGGACGTGCCGATCGGCGCCGCCGTGTTCGCACCCGACGGCCGGCTGCTCGCCCGCGCCCACAACGCGCGCGAGGAGCTGGGCGACCCGACGGCGCACGCCGAGGTCATCGCGCTGCGGGAGGCTGCCCGCGAGTTCGGCGACGGCTGGCGGCTGGACGGCTGCACGCTCGCGGTGACGGTCGAGCCGTGCACGATGTGCGCCGGCGCGCTGGTGCTCGCGCGCGTGGCCCGGGTCGTGTTCGGGGCGTGGGAGCCGCGCACCGGGGCGGTCGGTTCGCTGTGGGACGTGGTGCGCGACCGGCGGCTCAACCACCGGCCGGAGGTCCGCGGCGGGGTCCTGGAGGCCGAGTGCGCCGCGCTGCTCGCCGAGTTCTTCACCGGTCACCGGGACGTGTGACGCCGCGCGAGGCGGGGTAGCCCTCAGTCGACCGCGTCGAAGGAGGGTCGATGAACGTCGTGAAGAACCGGATGACGAGCCGGTCCCGCCAGGCCAAGGGCGGGGCGCGGGAGCTGTTCGGCCGCCTCACCGGCAACCGCCGCCACCAGAGCGCCGGTCGTGCCGAGCGGATCCGCGGTGTCGTGCGCGAGACGACGGCCGAGGTGGCGGACTGGGCGGCCACCGCCGCGCGGGACGCGCAGCGCCGCTTCCGCTCCAGGTGAGGAGTGCCTGCAAGCCGCTCTTGGGCGTCTAGTAACCTAGTCGGCGGTAGCGTGTCCGAGCGGCCGAAGGAGCACGACTCGAAATCGTGTGACGGTTGACCCCGTCCGTGGGTTCAAATCCCACCGCTACCGCCGGATCGAACGCCGGGTCTCTCCAGGGAGGCCCGGCGTTCGTCGTTTCCGCTACCGCACCTCGACGGTGGTCTCGGCCGCGGCGGCGCCGTTCGCGGACAGGGTCAGGGTGGCGGTGCCGAAGGTGACGTCGAGGACCTTCGCCGCCCAGATCGGGTTCGGGCAGGCAGGCACGGGTCCGACGCCCACCGCTGTGCTCGTGAGCTGGAAGGCGGACCGCCCGTGGTGCGGGGTCTGCTGCCGCCCGCTGGTAGCCGTGACTTCGACCTCGGTGTCCTGCCCGGTGACCCGGTGCCCGGCCGGGTTGACGCACTCCACCCGGGCGGTGCCGGTCGCCTTGGCGGTGATCTCGAAGGTCGTGCCGCCGAGGCCGGCCACCTCGCCGGTGCACTCGAAGCCGGCGCCGGTGTCGCTGCAGGCCGCGCTGCCGGTGACGAAGTGACCGTTGTCCGCCTGCGCCGGCGCGGCGAGCGCCGCGACGGCGAGCGCGCCCGCGAGGACGCCGAGCATCCGCCTCATCTGCTTGCCTTTCGGAATGGTCGGGGAGCCCAGTCTCGGCTCGCCCGGCCCCCGGCGGCAGCGCGCTCACGCGGACGGGTGGCACGGTTCGCCCGCTGGAGTGCCCGCAGACGATCCGTACCGGCCGCTCCCCGCCTGCGGGAACAGCCCGCCGGCGTGCGTGGGATCCGCCAGCGCCAGGTCGTAGGTTCACCCTCTTGGTCACTTCTTCTGCTGGGGGTTCCCGATGAGACTGCTCAACGTCCGCACCCTGTCCGCCGCGGCGGCTGTCGCGGCCGCCGGCGTGCTGGTGCCGGCCGGCACCGCGGCCGCCATGCCCGACCCGCCGGGCGACAGCTGGGACCACACCTTCACGGCCCCCGGCGTCACCGTCTACGTCGAGGAGTACGGCGACCGGATCTCCGTCTGCGACAGCGCGGCGAACGGCTCCAGCGCGCAGGTCAACGTCTGGGCTGACGGCGGGTGGCGTTACAAGGCCGTCGCCAGTGGCGGCTTCGGGAGCTGCGTGACGCACTCGGCGAGCGAGGGCGGTGCCTACAACCTGCCGGAGGGTGCGTTCATCGAGCTCTACTACAAGGGCGTCAGCACCGGTTACGCCACCAGGAGCACGTACGTCAACGACCACTGAGGCACCCTCCGTAGGTCGTAGGCCGGGCGGACGAACCGTTACCGGTTGTTGCCGCTGAGTCTTCCTTCGTCTCACCTCATAGAGGGAAGATGCCTCGACTGTTGATCAGACGAGGGGACTCAGGGTGACGACCAGTCGAAGAATCGGCGTGCTCGCCGCTGCTGCTCTGGCGGGCGCGACCGTCGCCGCCGCACCGGCGTCGGCGGCGAGCCCGGACGTCGTGATCGCCGAGGTCTACGGCGGTGGTGGCAACAGCGGCGCCACGCTGACCAGCGACTTCATCGAGATCGCCACGGTGGGCGGCAGCTTCGCCCTGGACGGCTGGAGCGTGCAGTACCTGCCCGGTTCGCCCAGCGCGTCGAGCAGGTGGCAGGTGACCACGCTGACCGGCTCCGTCGCGGCGGGCGGCCGGTACCTGGTAGCCGAGGCCACCGGATCGGGTGGCACGGTCTCGCTGCCCACCGCCGACGCCGCCGGATCGATCTCGATGGCCGCGGGGTCCGGCACGGTCGCCCTCGTCCAGGGCACCACTGCCCTCACCTGCCTCACCGCGGCCGACTGCGCCGCCGACCCGCGGGTCCGCGACCTCGTCGGATACGGCTCGGCGGCCGTGCGCGAAGGCAGCCCGGCGCCCGCGCCGAGCAACACCACGTCGGTCGCGCGCGCGACGCTGACCGACACCGACAACAACTCCACCGACTTCGCGGCAGGCGCCCCGACCCCGGTCAACACCAAGGGCGAGACCACCGGCGGCGACGCGGGCGGCACGCCGGCCAAGATCCACGACATCCAGGGCACGACCCGGCTGTCGCCCCTGGCAGGCAAGAAGGTCACCGACGTGACCGGGGTCGTCACCGCGCTGCGCACCTTCGGCTCCGCGCGCGGGTTCTGGATGACCGATCCGCGGCCCGACGCCGACCCGCGCACCAGCGAGGGCGTGCTGGTGTTCACCGGCTCGACCACGCCCGCGGTGGCCGTCGGCGACGCGGTCACGGTGTCCGGCACCGTCACCGAGTACTACCCGGACAGCCAGACCGGCTCGATCTACCAGTCCACCACCGAGATCACCGGTCCGAAGTGGACCGTCCAGTCGAGTGGCAACCCGCTGCCGGCCGCGACCGCGGTCACGCCGGCCACCGTGCCCGGCACCCTCGCCCCGAACGCCGGCGGCAACACCGAAGCCCTGCCGCTGGAGCCGGCGAAGTACTCGCTGGACTTCTGGGAGTCGCACGAGGGCGAGGTCGTCAGCGTGCAGGACGTCCGCGTGGTCGGGCCGTCCACCGAGTACTACGAGCTGTACGTGACCACCAAGCCGCGGGAGAACCGGACCGACCGCGGCGGCACGATCTACACCGGCTACGACAACCCGAACACCGGCATCCTCAAGATCGAGTCGCTGATCCCGTTCGCGCAGCGCCCGTTCCCGCAGGCGAACACCGGCGACACGCTGACCGGCCTCACCGCGGGCCCGGTCGAGTACGACAGCTTCGGCGGGTACACGCTGCAGGCCACCACGCTGGGCGAGGTCAAGGACGGCGGCATCCAGCGCGAGGTGACGCGCAAGCAGTCGCCGAGCGAGCTGGCCGTGGCCACCTACAACGTCGAGAACCTGTCCGCCGTGGACGACCAGGCCAAGTTCGACCAGCTGGCGCGCGGCGTCGTGGAGAACCTGGCGTCACCGGACATCGTGACGCTGGAGGAGATCCAGGACAACAACGGCCCCGAGGGCGAGGGCGACGGCGTAGTGGCCGCCGACCAGACGCTGAAGCGGTTCACCGACGCGATCGCCGCCGCAGGCGGGCCGCGTTACGAGTGGCGGCAGATCGACCCGCAGGACCTCACCGACGGCGGCGAGCCGGGCGGCAACATCCGCGTCGGGTTCCTGTTCAACCCGCGCCGGGTGTCCTTCGTGGACCGTCCGGGCGGCGACGCGACCACCGCGGTGTCCGTGGTGAAGGAGCGCGGCAAGCCGCACCTGTCGGTGTCGCCGGGGCGTGTCGACCCGGGCAACCCGGCGTGGGCGAACAGCCGCAAGCCGCTGGCCGGGGAGTTCGTCTTCCACGGCCACACGGTGTTCGTGATCGCCAACCACTTCAACTCGAAGGGCGGCGACCAGCCGACGCACGGCCGGTACCAGCCGCCGACGCGGAGTTCGGAGGTGCAGCGCGGGCAGCAGGCGCAGGTGCTGCGCGGGTTCGTCGAGGAGCTGCTGAAGGCGGATCCCTGGGCGGACGTCATCGTGGCCGGCGACCTGAACGACTACCAGTTCTCGCCCGCGCTGAAGACGCTCACCGCGGGCGGCGCGTTGACCGACCAGATCGACCGGCTGCCCGCCGACGAGCGGTACAGCTACGTCTACGAGGGCAACTCGCAGGTGCTGGACCACATCCTGACCTCGCGGGCGCTGTGGTGGGTCGACTACGACGTGGTGCACATCAACGCCGAGTTCGCCGAGCAGGCGAGCGACCACGACCCGCAGATCATCCGGTACCGCCCGATCCTCTGACGCCGGGGCCGCCGTCGCCCTCCCGGGCGGCGGCGGTCAGCGGTGCAGCTGGCGGGCGCGACGTTGAGCGGCGCGGGCGGCCTGCAGCATCGCCTCGGCCAGGTCCGACGGCTTCACGTGCTCGAAGAGGGCGGAGTTGATCGCGACTTCGAGGACCTCCCCGTTGCCGGCGACCCCGACCTCGACCAGACCCCAGTCGTCCTGGGCGGTTACGACCTGCTGGGCGGCCTGGCGTCGCCGGGCGGCCTGGCGCTCCTCCACGGCCTCGGACTGGGTGGTCAACTCGCGGTTCACCGGATCCTCTTCCTCTCACCTGGCTGCTACGACGTGACCGACTCCCCACCGGTTCCGTGGGGAACCAACCACAGGCGCGCAACGTCGGAAAGATCATGAACTGGGTACGCGCGACCGTCGACCACCTGTCCCGCCGCGAGGTCTCACCCGTGGTGCCGGCGACCCTGCGCGGCGACCTGAGCTGGGCGCGGGCGTATGTCCGCCGCGAGATGCCGAAGCCGGACACCCTGGAGCCGGAGAGCTGGCTCCGCCCGGCGAACTAGAGCCTGTTTCAATGGCGTAGCCACTCGTTGATCACCGCGATGTGCACGGTCGCCTCGTAGCGAACCGCGAGTTTGTCGAACCGTGTGGCGACGCCTCGGTTGCGTTTGAGGCGGTTGATGCCGCACTCGGCCGCGTGCCGTTGCTTGTAGATCTCTGGGTCGAATGCCGGTGGCCGCCCACCGGCCCGGCCGCGGTTGCGGCTATGCCGGACCTGATCAGAGGGCTGGGGAATCGTGCACGCGATCCCGCGCCGCCGCAGATAGGCCCGGTTGGCGCGGGAACTGTAGGCCTTGTCCGCCAGGACACGATCCGGCCGGGTCCGGGTTCGCCCACCACCAATCCGGGCGACCCGGACCCTGGCCAGCACCGCCTCAAACTGCGGTGAATCACCACGTTGACCGGCGGTCACCAGCAACGACAACGGTTTCTGGCCTTGCTCGGTGGCCAGGTGCAGCTTGGTCGTCCAGCCTCCCCGCGACCGGCCCAGCGCGTGGTCGGCCGGTTCGGGCCCGCCGATACCGCCTGGCGGTTCTTTCTGCAGGTCGCCGTCGATGCGGGCGCCTGCGGCATGCTGGTGTGGCCGGTTGATCGTGGAATCCACGCTCACCTCCCAGGTGATCAGCCCGGCGGCGTCGGCCCGGGTCTGCAACGCCGGCACGATCAGCGCCCACACACCAGCGCGCTGCCACTGCCGGAACAAGCCATAGACGGTTTGCCAGCAGCCATACACAGGTGGGACGTCACGCCACGGCGAACCGACACGAACCCGCCAGCGGATGCCGTCCAGAAGTTGACGTTTTTACTCCACAGTGGCGGGCGGCCGGGCTTCTTGCCGACGGGCAGCAGCGGTTCCAGGATTGCCCACTGCGCATCGGTCAGATCGGCTCGTCCCGTCGCCGCTAGGCTGGGCACGAGGTCTCCGGTGTTCTTGATCAGCTTGGTCGTTGATCGGTCTACCGGAGACCTCGACTATTTGATCCAAGGCACGCCGTACCCACAACGCCGACCAGAAACTACGCAGGTCAGTACATCGAAACAGGCGCTAGTCGCAGCGCTCGGCAGAGTGGGCGCCGACCACCGACGAGCGGCAGCGCCCCGCGATCCGGCGTCGCACTGCTTGCCCCGCCGCCAGGATCCCGTGGTCGCCACCGCGGCGTGCCGAGCGGTGCGCCGCCGGCCGGCGGCGGCACCCACGCTCAGCGCCGCGCGCGCCACCCCAGCGACAGCACCGCGTCGACCAGCTCCTGGTAGGTCTCCTTGACCTCGCGCAGGTAAAGATCCAGCCGTCCGGCGTACGCGTGTGGTGCGGGCGCCGGGTCGGCCCCGACCTCCAGCCACGGCAACCTGCTGACGTTGTCCTGCGCCATCCGCCACCAGTGCTGCGCGCCCTGCACCGTGCGGGCCTCGCGTTCCTTCGCCTCCGCCACGGCGGCCTCCGCGGCCGCGATCTCGGCGTCCAGCTCCTCGGCCCGCCGCCGCTCCCACGCCCGCAGCTCCTCGGCCGCCTTGCCGGCCAGCCCGACGATCTGCTTGTACTCCATCGCCGCGTTCATGCCTGGTGCTCCGGCCGGTCGAAGGGGATCATCACCTCGGGCGAGACGTGCGTGCTGCGGTCGAAGAACAGCGCCCGCCCCGGCCGCGGCGACCAGTGCACGACCTGCCCGGCCGCGAACTGGCTCAGCTCCGCGCCCTGCACGTCCAGCGCCGCCCACGCCCCGATGTCGTCGGTGCCGGCGAACCCGAGCGTGTCCTTCAGCCGCGCCGTGCTGCGCCACCACCCGATCGTGTGAGTGCCCTTGCCTGGTCCCTGCTTGAGAACCACCCGGAAGTGGTCCAGCCCGCTCTTGAGCTGACCGGGTTGCTTCTGCTCCAGGATCGGCAGCGCCGCGTCGACGCCGTACAGCAGCAGGATCCGCGCGTGCTCGGGCGGCTCCTCGGCGAGCTTGGCCATGTGCTCGCCCAGTTCGACGTCGCTCAACCGCACCACGCGGTGCCCGTCCGACTCCAGCCCGTCGGCCAGCTCGCCGACCGCGGACGCGCACCGGTCGACCAGGCACGCCACCAGGAACTCCACCTCGTGCGGCGGGTACTGCTTCGCCAGCGAGCGGGCGGCCGCGTCCATGATGGACAGTGCCTCGGCGATCGCGGTGCCCATGATCGCCAGGTTGCGGCCCGGCGCCCCAGTCAGCTCCACCGCGCACGCCGTGTCCTCGACGTCGATCGACTGACCCAGCAATGCCCGCGGCGGCCCGCCCGGCGTGAGCCCGGCGAACGCGGCCGAGTGCTCCAGCACCGGCGAGTGCGCGCCGTCGAACAGCCGTGGCCGCTGGTGCTCCTGGGCGTAGCGCTCCCACAGTTCCCGTTGCAGCGACGAGAAGATGTCCTTGCTGCTGGCGTCCGGCACGTGTGCGAGCTGGTTGCCGTGCGCGACACCCGAGTCGTGGTTGACCACCGCGTGCCACTTCGGCGCGGCAACGGCCGCGTTGTTGGTCTCGGCCAGCACGCGCCGCGCCTTGGGCATGGCGATGCGCAGCGTGCACTGCTCGAACACCGCCGGCTTGCCCCAGAACGCGTCGATGCCCGCGATGTCCTGGCTCGCCAGGATCAGGTGGATGCCCTGGGCGCGGCCACGGCGGGCGATGTCCTCCAGCAACGCGGTCGCCTGGTTGGTGACGCCGTCGCGACCCGCGAACAGGTACTGGAACTCGTCGATCACCGCGACGATCCGCGGCCAGTGCCCGTCCGGGTCTTGCTGGCGCAGCCCGGCCAGGTCGGTGACCTCGTGCTCCTTGGCCGCGGCCGACCGGCGGCGCAGCTCGTCGGCGAGGAACCGTAGCAGCGCCAGGCCGAACTCGCGGTCGGTGTTGACGTTGACCCCGATCAGGCGCGCGTGCGGCAGCCAGCTCGCGTCGCGGCGGCCCGGCGCGAGCCCGGCGAAGGACACGCCCTCCTTGAAGTCCAGCAGGTACAGCGCGAGCTCGTCCGGCGGGTAGCGCGCGGCGAGGCTGCCGAGCAGGGCGTAGAGGAAGTTGGTCTTGCCCGAGCCGCTCGGGCCGCCGATCAGCGCGTGCGGGCTGGCGTCGCCGATGACGACCTCGACCGGATCGCCCTCGAAGAACCCGACCGGCGCCCGCAGTTCGCGCGCGGAGTTCTCCTGGCCCAGCTCGGCGGGCAGCAGGTCGCGGAACGACCGCGGGCCGCCCTGCTTCTCCACGATCGCGTCGGCCAGCCTGCTCGCCGCGGCGCTGACCTCGGTCGACGGGATCGGCGGGTCCAGGTCGACGACCAGGTTGGGCCCGGTCATGCTGGTCGCCGCGTGGTGCTCGTCGAGCATCCGGATGTTCTCGAACGCGCCGCCGAGGATCGTCGGGATGTCGACGGTGATCAGCGAGATCCCGGCGGCCAGCGCGGCGCCTGCGATGCGCTTGAGCTCCCGCAGCGGTTCCGGCGCCCACGTCTCGCCGTTGCCGAACAACACGACGATCCGCCACGGCTCGACGCGTTGCCCGAGCTGGTCGCGCAGGCCGCGCAGCGAGGTGTGGCCGGCCTGCATGGTGTGCGCGTGGATGCGGCGGATGTGCCCGGTCACCTCGTCGAGCAGGACGCCGAGCTGGTCCGGGTCGTACAACGTGACCGCGGACGTGCGGGACAGCGGGTACAGGTTGGGCAGCACGGCGGTCAGCTGCGCGACGTCCCACAGGTGGATCCGCACCGAGCCCAGCTCCATCGTGCTGAGCACGCGCAGCAGCAGGCCCTCGATGAGCGATTCGACGGCGGCCCGGCCGCGGACGGCCGTGGTGATCGCCAGGTGCGAGTCGTCCAGCAGCGGCACCACCACCGGGAACGGCCCGGAGTCGTCCATTGTGGACGAGCCGATGCGCCACAGCGGCGGCGGTTTCAGCGGTTCCCGGCCCGCACGGCCGAGCCACGCGCTGGGCGGCAGGCTCGCCGGCCCCGGCGCGACGCGCGCGACCAGGTCCCGCAGCCGCGCGGGCACCGTCGCGGCGTCGGTGTAGAACGCGGCGTGCTGCGCGTTGAGCTTGTCCCGCACCCCGGCCATCACTGGGCTGCGGAGCGCGGCAGTGAGCTCCTCGTCCCCGGCCGCGTTGTCGATGCCGACCCGCACGATCTGCTGCTCCAGCTGGAGCCGGGCCAGCTCGGTCTCGGCGATCTGGCGGCCCGCCTGCGCGGCGCCGAGCACCATGCCGAGCTTCTCGCGCATGGTGCCCAGTGCCGTCACGACCCGGCGTTTCTGCTCGTTGGCCTTCGCCATGGCGCGCCTACAGCCGGGCCAGGTAGGTGTTCACCAGATCGTCGGCGGCGCGCAGCCGGTCGGCGTCCTTGCCGAGCCGGTCGACCGCCGCCGCCAGCTCCGGCGGCACCCACGCGTCGGCCTGTTCATGGGCGTTCACGATCACTTCGCGCGCTTCGTCCAACAGCTCCACCGCACGGTTGGTGTGTTCGCTTGCCTCGGCCAGTTTCGCACGGAACGCGGTCAGCTGCGCCTGCAGTTCGGGGAGCGAGAACATCTAGAGGCGGGCGGCGTACGACTCGGCCGACGACACCGCCGCCTGGATGGTGTTCTGCTGACCGCTGATGCCCTGCAACGCCTCGGCGAGCATGCTGTTCGCCTGGGTCACCTCCGGCTGCGTGCTTCCCGAGGTGACCTGGCCCAGGATCTGCTGGGCCTCCTCGAGTGCCTGAGCGGCCTGCTGGAGGGCTGCGACGCTGGCGTTGCACTTCTCGTTCGCCATCGCGATCCCAGCGCGGATCTCTTCCACTCCGGCCATAGTGACGCGGGTTCTCCTCGAGCTAGCGGTTAGTACGGCCGCGTGTGCGGCCTGTCAACAAACTATCGGTAGAGCGGACCAGAGCATGAGCCTGGTCACTGGTGCATCCGGGTGAAGCGCGGAGCCGGTTCACACGGCCGTGTGCGCCCTGAACGCAGAACGCCGGGCCCCTGTGGGGTGCCCGGCGTCGTGCGAAGAGCGGAGGATACGGGATTCGAACCCGTGAGGGCTGTTACACCCAACACGATTTCCAATCGTGCGCCTTAGGCCGCTCGGCCAATCCTCCGCTGAGAAGGGTACAGCAGGCCTCGGCGCGCTCCGCCTAGACCCGCTTCTGGCAGGTGTAGGCCCCGTAGACCCGGCCGGTGAACTGCACGTCCAGGACCTCGAACCCGGCGGCGTCCAGCATCGGCTCGAGCAGCCACCGGAAGGTGCTGTGCTCGGTCCGCACGTGTTCGGCCAGGTCGTCGCGGGTGTAGCCGGTCTCCGGATCGGTGGCCGCCTGGTCGAACCAGTCCCGCAGAACCGATTCCGTCTCGCCCGGCTGGAAGTCGTAGATCAGGTCCCGCAGCCGGAGCAGCCCGCCCGGCCGGAGCATCCCGGCGATGCGGCGCAGCGCTATCGCCTTCCAGAAGTCCGGCAGCTGGTGCAGCGCGTGCCGCGTGAACACCGCGTCCGCCGGCTCGCCCCGGTGCTCGTAGGTGAGGAACCCGGCCTGGACGCACTCGACGTTCGGCAGCCCCGCGGACCGGATCACGGCGAGCATCGCCGGCGACACGTCGACCGCCACCACCCGGTCGAACCGCTCCGCGGCGGCGATGGCGAAGCGGCCGGTGCCCGCTCCCAGGTCGACGACGGTGCGGCCGTCCAGCAGGGCGAGGTCCTCCGACGGGTCCGGCCGGCCCTGCTTGCGGTCGAAACCGGCGACGAAGCCGGGGTCGAGGTGTTCGGGCCCGGCATGGTCGAGCTCGTCGAGCATCCACGGTCCGGTCATGCCCCTGATTGTGTCGGCCGTGGCCAGCGGTTTTTTTCAGGCCGCTTCGGGTGGGGCGGCGAGGATCTCGCGGCCGGCCTCGGTCAGCCGCACGCCCACCCGCTGGCCGAGCAGGCCCGGCCGCGACGGGCACACGAACCCGGCGTGCGCGAGCAGGTGGGCCGTGACCTGGTCGCAGCAGGGGAGCCCGTCGATGAACAGGTCCGGCTCCGAGCTGCACGTCATCTCCGCGCGGCCGGCGCTCACGGCACGCAGCATCGCCATCGCGCGGCGGGAGAGGTTTCGTCGTTGTTCCATTGTCGCCCCCGTCAGGCCGACCGGGTGAGTGTCTCCCCGTCGTCGTCCGGGGCGGCGACGGGCGCGGACAGTGCGCAGATCTCGTCCACGACCTGGCGGTGCGCGGCGAGCGCCAGGTGACCGACCCCGGGCAGCACCACGTTGCGCACGTCGAGGTCGGGGTGTTCGATGCGGCCGTGGCGGCTGGGCAGCACCAGCTCGTCGCCGTCGCTGGAGAACGTGACGAACTTCGTCGCGACCTCCGGCGCCGGCCGGTCCAGCTCGGCCAGCAGGTCGCTGCCCGGGCGCAGCTGGCGCGCCAGCGGGATCGGCGAGAACAGCCAGGCCGCGACCGTGCCGCCGTGCGGCGTGCCGACGGTGACCACGGTGCTGACCCGCTCGTGCCCGCCGAGCCGCTGCACGTAGTAGCGGGCGATGAGGCCGCCGAGGCTGTGGCCGACCAGGTCGAGCTTCGCCGCGCCGGTGACCTCGCACAGCTGCTCGATCTGCCCGGCCAGCCGCGCGGCGGCGGACCGGACGTCCCGCAGCAGCAGGCTGTAGCTGAACGAGACGACCGGCCCGGCGCCGCAGCGGTCGAGCGCGAGCTTCAGGTCGGTGAAGATCGCGGTGTTGTCGGCCAGACCGGGCAGCACCACCAGCGGGCGGCCCGATACCGGCGCCGGCACGCTCCGGCGGACCGGGTGGATCGCCCAGCGCCGTCCGATGCCCGCCGGGTACCGGACCGCGTGCGTCACCACACTCGCGATCTCACCCGCGACCGTACGCAGAACCGTCATCGCACACCTCCCCGTCGAGGTGGTCGTCCACTTGCTGCGAGGTTAGCCGTGGGTACCGACATTTTCGTTTCGCCGCCCCGGTATCGGTTTCGTTTCGACCCCGATCAGTGGAACAGGGCGAGCTTGCCGGCGACCTCGCGGGCGGCCGCGAGCAGGGTGCGCACGGTGCCCAGGTAGGTCTTGGCCTCCGAGGGCAGGATGTGGCTGTCCCGGCTGGTGGGCATGTCCAGTTCCCGCGCACGCTGGCGGAGCAGCTCGATCTGCGAGAACTGGTGCCCGAACTGGGCCGCCACGGCCGTGCCGACCACCTGCTCCGGCGCGGACAGCGCGGGCCGCAGCCCCTGCCGGGCGAGCAGGCCCGAGCCGATCAGCTGCGCGGCCTTGGCCAGCAGCAGGAACGCCGAGTCCGGCGACACCTCCGCGAGGCGTTCGGCCGAGGAGATGTGCTTGGCCGCGAGGTCCAGGAACGGCTGCCCGTTGGCCGCGGGTCCGCCGACGAGGTCGAGGTGACCGGCCCGCACCAGCTGGATGACGACGTCGTGCCCGTTGAGGCCGACGCCGGAGGCCAGCGGCACCTGCCGGGGCGGGATGGGCGCGATCTCGACGACCGGGTGGCCCGGCCGCTGCCGCGGGATCTGCAGGCCGTCCAGACCACGCTCGGGCGCGGCGATCGAGAAGCTCACCGGGCGCTTGAGCCGCTGCTCGGCGCGCCGCGCGGCGGTGTGCAGGCCCTGCTCGTCGGCGGGTGCGCCGGGCTGCAGGGACACCAGCAGTTCGATGCTCTCCGGGGCCGGGCCCGGCAGGCCGGCGAACCGGTCCGCCCACACGCCGCCGACCAGGATGCGCAGCACGCCGCGCACGTTGCCGAACTCCTCGCCGAGGATCTGGGGGACGCCGTAGGTGAGGCGCAGCAGCTCGGCGAGCGGGCGCGCGAGCGGCCCGTCCCCGGACGCGCGCATCAGGCGGATCGTGCCCTCGCGGCGGCTGGTGAGGATGCCGGCCTTCTCGAGGAGCTTGTTCTCCTTGTCCACGGAGGCGAGGGAGCTGCCGGAGTGCTCGGCCAGTTCGGTGAGGCTGAACGAGCGGTCCGGGTTCAGCAGCGTGGCCGCGAGGATGCCGGCTTGCACGCGCGACCGGAAGACCGGGAGGAGGGCCGGGGTGCCCTGCGCGCGGCGCGCGGGCCCGGGCGTGGCGGGCGCGTTGTCGGTGACGACGGCGTGCCCGAGCCGATTTCGCCGGCGGGCGGCCGCGGCCGCCTGGTCGAGCCGTTCCTGGGGCACCTGCAGGACGACGGACAGCCATCGTCGCGTGCCCAGCCGCGGGATCTGGTGCCCGCGTTCCCACCGGGCCACCAGATCACGCGTGACGGTCGGCCGCCCCGAAACGGTCGCCAGTTCGCGTGCCAGGGTGTACTGACTGAGCTTCCGCTCCCGCCGAGCGGCCCGGATCAGGTGCGAGATGGGCTGGTTCAGGTCCACTTCCATGATCTTCAGGGCTCCTAGTTCCGCCGATTGGGCCACGACCGTAGCTCCGCCCCTGGCCCCCGCACCGTACGTTTCGCGCACGCTTTCATCTGTTTTGCGCCCCCGGCGCGCTGAGCCCGCTGCTGGGTGAACTCGTCCCCTGGTTGGGGTTTTTCCGATTGGGCGAGTCTGAGATCACCGTTCCTGGCCGAGAAGCTGACGAATGAGTGAGCCATGTGTCTTCATGATTTCCTGATCACCCGAGGAGCCCGCCTCCGGGACGCTTTGACGGTCATCGACATGCACGGTGTCGACAACGTTCCGGTGGTGGACGACGGCGACCGCCTGCTGGGCGTGATCACCGAGCAGGACCTCCGCCGCGCGTTGCTCAGCGGCGCCTCCCTGGATGACGAGGTCCATCCGCTGTGCAGGGAACCGCGGGTGAAGGTGACACCGGGGTCCGGTCGCGCCGAGGTGGTCGACCTGATGCAGGCCCTGGGGATCCACCAAGTGCCGATCGTCGACGAGAACGGGCGGGTGGTCGGCCTGCATTCCGATCAGAAGGTTATCGGAGTGCGGCGCCTGCCGAATTGGGCCGTGATCATGGCCGGCGGGAAGGGAACCAGGCTGGGTGCGCTGACGAAATCGACGCCCAAGCCGATGTTGCCGGTCGCGGGGCGCCCCATTCTGGAACGGATTCTGCTGCACCTGGTCGGGTCGGGCGTGGATCGTGTTTTCCTGTCGGTCAACTACATGGCCACCGTGATCGAGAAACATTTCGGTGACGGCGCGCAGTTCGGGTGCACGATCGACTACCTGCGCGAGGACCCCGACCAGCCGCTCGGAACCGGTGGGTCCCTCGGGCTGATCGAGGACCTCGGGTACGAGCCGGTCGATCCCGTGCTGGTCATGAACGGCGATCTCATCACGCAGTTCTCGGTCCGAGCGATCCTCGAAGCGCATGCGCAGCAGTCGGCCGTCGCGACGGTGGCGACCGCCGAGTACAAGCACGAGGTTCCCTTCGGGGTCCTCGAGGAGAGCGACCAGCGCCTTGTCCAAATCATCGAGAAGCCGACGCACCGGTGGCCGGTCAACGCCGGCATCTACGTCTTCGATCCGTCGCTCTTCTCGCGCATCCCGAAGGCATGCGATTACCCGATCACGAAGCTGATCGAGAACTGCCTGAACCGGGGTGAGCGGGTCGGTTTGTGGGACATGGCGAGCGATTGGCAGGACATCGGGCGCCCGGAGGAGCTTTCCCTCGCCCGTGGCGAACGGTGACGCGGAACGGATGAAGAACAGCGGAAGGAAAACGCGCGAAATGAATACCGCCATCCTCGGAACCGGTTCGTACCTGCCCCGGGAAGTGCTCACGAGCGCCGAACTGGGAGATCGGCTGGGCGTCGGGGAGCAGTGGATCATCGACCGGACGAGGATCCGTGAGCGCCGCGTGGCCGCACCGGACGAAGCAACGTCGGACCTGGCGACGCAGGCTGCAAACCAGGCGATCCAGGACGCCGGGTTGACCGCAGCCGACATCGATCTCATCATCGTCGCCACGTCGACCCCCGACCAGCCGATGCCCGCTTCGGCATGTCTTGTCCAAGCGAATCTCGGGGCTTGGCGGGCGGCGGCGTTCGATGTCGAAGCAGTGTGTTCCGGCTTCGTCTACGCGCTGGTGATCGCGCACGCGATGCTGGTCGCGGACGCCGGCCCGCACACGGCGCTGGTCATCGGGGCCGACACCTATTCACGTGTGCTCGACTACACCGACCGCAAGACCGCGGTGCTGTTCGGTGACGGTGCGGGTGCCGTCGTACTGGGAAAAGTCCCGCATGGACGCGGACTGATGGCCAGCCTGCTCGGCGCGGACGGCGCCGCCGCTGATTACGTCCAGGTTCCCGCCGGTGGTAGCCGCCGCCCCGCCAGCCACGAGACCGTGCGCCACGGCGAGCACTACTTCGCGATGAAGGGACGCGAAGTGCGCAAGATGGCTGAACAGGTGCTGCCCGAGGTCGTCGTCCGGCTGACCGAGTCCGCAGGCATCGATCTGCGCGATGTCGGGCTCATCGTGCCCCACCAGGCCAACGGCGTGATTCTCGAGGCGATGGCGGCGTCGCTGGAACTGCCAGAAGACCTCATGCACCTGACCGTCGACAAGTACGGGAACACGGGGGCGGCATCAGTTCCGGTGACGCTCGACGATGCTGCGCGGAGCGGACGCCTGACGCCGGACAGCACGATCCTCCTCGTCGCGTTCGGTGGAGGGATGACCTGGGCAGGAGCGGCCCTGCAGTGGCACGGTTCGGCGCGATACCGGAAGGACCCCGAATGGACCTGAAGGACCGGGTGGTTTTCATCACCGGCGCAAGCCGGGGAATCGGTGCCGAACTGGCGCGCGATTTCGCTGCGCACGGAGCGCGGCTCGGCCTGGCCGCGCGGAACGCCGAGGCGCTCGCCGAACTCGCCGCCGAGTTGCCTTCTGATGCGTTGTCCATACCATGTGACATCCGGGACGAGGAGGCTCTGGGAGCGGCGTGCCGGAAGGTGGCAGAGCACTTCGGCGCTGTCGATTCCGTAGTCGCCAACGCGGGTGTCGCACTGGAATCGGGACGAGCCCACAAGGTGCGGACAGAGACTTGGATCCGCACCCTCGAGACGAACCTCACGGGACCGTTCCTCACGGCCCGCGCCGCCTACCCCTACCTCGCGTCCTCCGGACGAGGACGCCTCGTCCTGACGTCATCGGTGATGGCGCGGCAACCGCGTCCCGGTCTGAGTGCTTACGCTGCATCAAAAGCTGGGATCGAAGGCCTGACCCGCGCACTCGCCGCCGACTGGGCGAGGGATGGCATCTGCGTGAACGCCGTGGCTCCCGGGTTCTTCGGGCTCGGAATGGGAGCCGCTTTCGAGGCCGGGGAGCGCCTTCGTGACCAGGTGATTGCCCGCACCGTGTTGGGCCGCTTCGGCGAGCCGCAGGACATCGCAGGTGTTGTGCGGTTCCTCGCCAGCGACGCCGCTGCCTACGTCAGCGGGCAGGTCGTCGGAGTCGATGGAGGGTATGGGCTGGGAGTCTGATGGGGCACCGGCAATCGCCGGTGCCCCACCAGTTCACGACGTCGGTGCGGTCCAGCCGGCTCCTACCGGAACATAGTCCGCATCGCTCGCGTCGCCGATGCCGGCGAGCAACGTCGATTCGAAGTCGTGACGCGGACGGTAGCCGAGGAGCCGTTCAGCCTTTGCGTTCGACAGTTCGAACGCCAGCCGAACCGGCATGTGAGCGTTGACGAGGGCGACTTCGCGGTGCTTCGCGATCACCTCGGCACCTTCGGCAAAACTGGTAGCCCGCGGTCCCACGAGGTTGAAGCACTCGTTCGCAGCGGCCCGGCTCTCGATGCACCGGATCGTCCCGTCTACGGTGTCCCGGACGTCGGTGAGGTGGATGGACCAAGGCGCACTGTCGGGTCCGACGAGGCAGACGGCTGGGTCGTCCGCCTGGTCCGGCGCGGGCAGCAGGGCGGCGAGGCCGTGCACAAGCTTGAACAACGGCCACAGGTTGCTCCGCGGCCCCAACGCCGAGTGTGTTTCGAGGAAACCTTTCACCCAGCTCATTCGGAAGAGCGAAGCTGCCTCGTTCGGAGCAAGTACTGATCCGTACCGGAGGATGCTGTAATCGAGTCCATGGATCTTTTGGTAGTTGCGGACGAGGTGCTCGCACAAGACCTTCGAAGTTCCGTAGTAGTCGCCGGGAAGCTGTTCGGACTCTTCAGTCAGCGACACGACGTTCGGATCCGCGGGACCGTAGGTGTTGTCGGTGCTGGCGAAGACGAAGCGCCGGACCCCGCGGCCTGCGCCGACTGACGCCTCCAGCACGCGCAGTGTTCCCAGGACGTTGATGTCGTAGTATTGCTCGACTGTGCTGTCGCCCAACGGCATCTGGGCTGCTAAGTGGATCACCACGTCGGCACCTTCGAGCGCGGTGCTGAGTGCGCGGCCGTCAGTCAGGTCGGCCTCGGCCACCTCGACCTCGGACGGCCTCGGAATCTTCTTGGTACCAGGGCGGACCACTGCACGCACGTCATAGCCGTCCATCCTGAGCCTCTGCACGAGCGTCGAACCCACCCGGCCGGCAGCTCCGGTCACACACACCATAGTCATTGGTCAACGCCTCCGGGGTTGCTCTCGTAGAATCGTTTCTTCTGGAAAACATGGAACTCGGCACTTTTGAGCGGTGCTGCCACGGAACGGCTCAGGTCGTCGTACGTTGACCGTCCGGATTCGGGTGCCGCTTTGCGCGGGGCGGCGCGAGCTTTGGTGATCGCCGCCGAGATCGCGGCCGGCTCTGGCAGGCAGTCGAGAACCGAAGCCGCCCGATCGCGCCCCTCTTGACGCGAGCCGATGTTGACGCTCGGGACCCCGGCGACCGGCGCGTCGACCAGACCGCTGGACGAATTCCCGATAACGACCGCGCTGCAGGCCAGGAGGCTTTGATACCGCCGCCAGCCGAGTGAGGGCACCAAGAGCGCCCTGTTCCTGTTCCGCCGCACGTAATTGCGGATCTGAGCGAGAATCTGCGGCCCACCGCGGTCGACGTTGGGGGCGGTGAACACGAGGGTGGCATCGGGATGGGAATCCAGAGCGTCCAGCATTGCCGCGAGTCCTTTGACAGATTCGTTTTCGTCGCTGGTGACCGGGTGGTAGGTGATGGTGAAGACCGGTGGATCGAGTGGGATGCCCAATTGCTGCGCGAGCTCGGCCCGGTCCAAGGTCCTGCCGGTGACCCGCCCACGGAGAAGAGCGCTGTTGACGACGTGCACGTGGGCTGGGTCCTCACCCATGCGCACCAAGCGGCCCTTGTCGGTCGTGCTCAGCACGAAATGAAGGTGTGCGATCTTCGTGATGGCATGGCGGATCCGTTCATCCACCACGCCGTAGGTGAGCTGACCGCCGCCGAGATGAGCGATCACGATGTCCTGTGGGAGTGCGGCCACGGCGACGGCGAGCGCTTCGTACCTGTCTCCCGGTACGAGTAGCACGTCAGGCCTGATCCTGCGCAGCGCGTCGGACATCCCGATCACTCCCAGACCCAGCGACTTCGCCATGGCAGCCGGGTGGTCCCCGGAAAGCACGACATCGATCTCGTCTGCGATCGTGAAGCCGTCTTCGCGAACCTCATCAACGGTTGTTCCCTGGTCTGGCACCAGATGACCGCCGGACACCAGCAACACCAAGTCGATCCCGGGATCGGTGTGCAGGCACTCCAATATGGGGATCATCGGGCTGTAGTCCGCCCGGGATCCGGTGAACGCACACACTTTCCGCAGCTGGGTCATCGGCTTCGGTTCACGGTCTGGACGACCTCGTGGAGCACGCGGTCCTGGTCGATCTCGCTCAGGTGCACCGAGCTGGGCAGCGAGACGGCCCGCTGGTACAGGGAGTCTGCGACACCCCGGCCCAGCCGGTGTGACGAGAGGTACGGAGGTTGCCGGTGAACTGGTGGCCACAGGCGCCGCGCCTCGATGTTCTTCTCGGCGAGGGCGTCGATCAGCGGATCGGGCTCGGATGTGAGGATCGAATAGATCCAGTGGGAGGGCGTTGCCCATGGTTCGTGAGGGCAAAGCTCCACGGCTAGCTGCTCGAGACGCGCGTTGTAGCGCGCGGCAATCCGTTGCTTCGCCGCGAGCTTCTTCGGGAGCTGCTCCAGCTGAGCCAGACCGATCGCTGCCGCGACGTTGGTCATTCGGTAGTTGTAGCCCACTTCGTCGTGCCAGTAGCCGCGTTCGGGCAATCGCGCTTGCGTGGTGAGGTGCCGTGCTTTCGCCGCTGCGCGACCGTCAGCGGTGGTGATCATGCCACCGCCGCCGGAAGTGATCATCTTGTTGCCGTTGAAGGAAAAGCAACCGTAGTCACCGACGGTGCCGACATGTCGGCCGGCCAGCGGTCCTGCGCTCCACCCCGCCCCCAGCGCCTCGGCCGCGTCCTCGACGATGCGCACGCCAAACCTTTCGCGGAGGTCCAGGAGTGGCTCGATGTCAGCGGGATGGCCGAGGAGGTGGACCACCTCGACGACGTCGGGGAAGCGACGCCCTGCTCGTGCGGCTCGCACGACCTCGTCGTGGAGTAGGTGGGTGTCCATGTTCCAGGTTCGTGGCTCGCTGTCGACAAGCCACAGATCTGCACCGGTGTACGCCGCGGCGTTCGCCGAGGCGATGAAGGTGAGCGTGGACACGGCGACCAGCGAGCCAGTACCCGCTCCGGCCAGCCTGAGCGCTACGTGGAGCGCTGCGGTGCCACTCGCGCACGCCACCGTGTGCGCCCCACCGATGCTTTCCGCGAACTCGCGCTCGAACCGGTCGACGAACGGTCCCACCGACGACACGTAACCCGTCTCGAGGCATTCCTGTACGTAACGCTTCTCGTTGCCGGAGAGTTCGGGTTCCGCCAGGGGAATGCGATCTGATCCGCCGGTCATCGGGCGTACCTCACGGCGCGGTGGGGATCGGTTCTCGGCTGCAGCCATGCGGCTGTTCTCTTGATACCGTCCATCAGCGCGGTTTCGGCCCGCCAACCGAGTACCGACTGCGCGTTCCCGGGATCAGATCGCAGGATCTCGACCTCGCTGGCTTTGGGCCGGACCCGTATCGATTGAGTTTCCGGGACCGCGTCGGCGCCGGTGACCCGGCAACAGACGTCGAAGAGCTCACCGATGGAAATGTCTTCTCCGGTGCCGAGCTGGACCAAGGTTCCTGGAGCCAGATCGGCGAGCCCCATCCGGACGAAGCCGTCGACGGTGTCGGAGACGTAGGTGAAGTCGCGCCGGGGGGTGAGGCTACCCAGCCGTACTCGTGAGTGTCCGGCGAGCAACTGCCCGAGGATGGTGGGGATGATCGCGCGCGCCGATTGCCGGGGGCCGAAGGTGTTGAACGGGCGCAGGGTCCTTACGTCGAGGTCGAATGACCGTGCGTACGCTTCGCAGAGCTGATCCGCAGCGATCTTCGATGCGGCATAAGGGGACTGAGCCCGCAGCGGGTGGGACTCCCGGATGGGCACTGTGCTGGGGGTTCCGTAGACCTCGCTGGTCGAGGTGTTCACAACCGTCACGCCGCCAAGCGCTCTGGCCGCTTCCAGGACGTTGAGGGTGCCGGTTACGTTCGTCTCAACGAAAGAGGCCGGTGCCTGGTAGCTGTAGGGGATGGCGATCAGAGCGGCGAGGTGGAACACGATGTCGACGCCTTCGACGATTTCGTGCACGAATCGCCCGTCCCGGATGTCGCCGAGCCGGAGGTCCAAACGCTCAGAGAGGTCCCGGTCGAGCTCGTCCAGCCAGCCGTACGACCCGTTCGAGTTGTACACGCACAACGCACGGACGTCCGCGCCTTCGGCGAGGAGGCGCTCGACCAGGTGGCTCCCGATGAATCCGTCGGCACCGGTGACCAGGACCGGGCGGTTCAGGAGGGCGGCCGGGCGGCCACCCCCAGCTCGCGTCGGCAATGGCTCTTTTCTCGTCTGTGCAGACTGTTCAGTCACACCTACGTTGCTATCAACCGTCGCCGCGGTGCTCCCAGAGAGCGAGTTACGCTGCGGCGCGCAGAGTCAGTCGAAGACGATGAGCCCACGGAGGTCCCGACCCTCGTCGAGCGCGGCGGAGGCCTCGTTGATTTGGTCGAGGCGGTAGCGGTGACCGATCAGCTCGTCGAGTCTCAACTTGCCCGCCAGGTAGAGCTCGACCAGTTCGGGAAACGCTTGGTGCGGGTTCGACGAACCGTATTTCGACCCGACGATCCGCCGCTCGCCCGAGGTGAGCAGCCCGGGGTCGACGCGGACCAAGTCGCCAGGACGGGGCGCGCCTACGAGGACGCACACGCCCCGCGGCCGGAGAACCGCCAGTGCCTGTTCCATGACCGCCGTCGAGCCGACCGCCACGACGGCGCAATCGACTCCGCCGGCCGAGTGGGCGAGGACTTCGCCGATCGGATCGGTTTGCTGTGCGTTGATTTGAACGTCTGCGCCGAGGGTTTTGGCGGCTTCCAGCTTGTGCTCGGCGAGGTCGACCGCGATCACCGGCTGAGCTCCTGCGAGCGCAGCTCCTTGAATTGCGTTCAAGCCGATGCCCCCGCACCCGAAGACGACCGCGCTCTGGCCAGGGCGTACTTGGGCGGTGTTCAACACCGCTCCGACGCCTGTTGTCACGGCGCAGCCGATGAGCGCCGCCTTGTCGAGCGGCATGTCGGCACGGATCTTGACCGCTGCGGTGGCGTCCACCACCACGTACGAGCTGTACGTAGAGGGGCCGAAGTGCTGGATTGGGGTGCCGCCAGATTCGAAACGGGTCGTCCCGTCCCGCATCTGGAACGGGGACGTATTCGAGCACAGGGCGGGAAGCCCGGCCGCGCACGAATGACATCGACCGCACACCGGAGCCCAGGAGAGGATGACGTGATCGCCGGGCCGCAGTGAGTCACATCCTGGCCCCACGGCTTCGACGACGCCCGCGCCTTCATCGCCGAGGATCATGGGCAGGGGCACGTCCGGGTAAGCCCCCTTTTCGACGCTGAGACAGCTGTGGCAAACCCCGGCCGCGACCATTCGGACGAGCACCTCGCCAGTCCTCGGGTCGCCCACTGAGACGAGTTCGACCTTCTGTGGCTCGTTGGGGTGTCGCAGCACGGGGGCGAGAACGTCCACTGTCAGCTCCTTGCTCGAACGGGCGGACCGGCGCCGCGCTTCCTCTGGGCGCCAGGGCCGGCTCGGCGAATCCTTGCCGCAGCCGGACCGGCGCCCCGCTGGTTCCGGGCAACGATACAACAGTTTCATAATGACGAGGAGTAGTCCTGGCCCGGATGGCCTACCGTGCACCACAATCCCGCCTCATCGCGGTCTGCGGGGATGGAAAACGGCTGGTCCAGCCGTTGTCCACCGTTAGCGGAAAGTGACCTGGAGCGGCGCGCCGGTCGTGCGGCGCGCTCCGGTTCCGCTTCTTGTTGGACGCCAACCCGTGGGGTACCTTGTTTGAAACAGCAATCTCACCCAGTAGAACCGAGCTTGTTGGCGATACTGAGCTCCCGGGGGCATTGACCACGGTTCAGAGGAGACATCATGAGAAATCCCGCATCTCGTACCGCTCCGCCGGCGCTCGCTGCAGAACGGGGTGGTATCGGCCGGCGAGAGGCGTTGCGCTGGGGGATCGGCGCGGGGGCGGGTCTGGTCGTCGGTCTTCCCGTCTTGTCCGGTTGTTCCATCGGTAGTCAGCAGTCTGCGGGCGGTCAGCAGGGCAGCCCGCCGGCAACCCCGACCGGCGTGCTCCGTGTTGGACACCCCGCGGACCCATCGAGCCTCGACCCGTCGGTTGCCTTCGACGGTGCGACCCTCTCGGTGCTCTCCAACCATGTGTACGAGGGGCTGCTGCGTTTCAAACAAGGGACCTCTGACGTGGAAGGACTGCTGGCGGAAAGTTACGAATCGTCCCCTGATGCTCGTGAGTGGACGTTCCGGCTCAAGGAAGGCGTCAAGTTCCACGACGGGGAGGTGTTGAACTCGACGGCGGTGCGGAAGACGTTCGAGTACTACAGCCGGGAGGATGCCGGCCTTTCGCTGCTGATCCCGACCGGAGCGGTCTTCGACGACTCCGACCCTGCGGTTTTCCGCGTCAAGTCGGCAAAACCCGCGCCGGACATGGCGCGGAACACCACGCTGATCGGTATCATCTCGCCGAAGCTCGTCGCACAGGGAGTCGACGTCGTCAAGACGACAGCGGTCGGCACGGGGCCCTTCAGGTTCGTCAGTTACACGGCCGCGAAATCGATCGTCCTTGCGGCCAACTCGGACTATCGCGGCCCAGGTCCGTATGTGCAAGAGGTGCAGTTCCAGATCATCCCCGATGCGTCGGCTCGCGCGTCCGCCCTGCGATCCGGCAGCATCGACCTGGTCCCCAAGGTGTCGCCGGCTGACGCGGTCGCTTTGCGCTCCGATCGGAACCTGGTGGTCCAAGAGGCGCCGACTTGGTCGCAAAGCGAAGTGATCTTCTTCCTGAAGACGCCGATTTCGGACAATCTCAAGGTGCGGCAGGCCGTCGCGCATGCGATCGACAAGCAGGCATTGATTAAATCGATCCAGAACGGTGTCGGCACGCCTGCCGAGAGTGTGCTCCCGCCGGGGGTGTACGGATACCAGGTGCCTGCGACCAAGTACTCGTACGACCTTGGAAAAGCGCAGCAACTCATCGCTGAATGTGGATTGCCCACGCCTGTTCACGCCGAGATAATCTGGGCACCCGAGCTCGGTGCGAGCCTCGACAAGATGGCGTTCGCGATAAGCGGAATGGTGAAGAAAATTGGTGTCGAACTGAAGGTCACGCAAAAGCCGATCGGTGAAATCGCGAAACAGATCTTCGACACGACTATGCAGAAGCCGTACCAGTCGGTGATGGGCGATATGGGCTGGCTGAACGGAGCTCCGCTGTTCCTCACCACTGGCTATTTCGAGACCGTCGCCGGATTCGAGGAGCTTAAGCCCCTCAAGGAAAAGATGGTCAGCACGGCGGATGGGCCGGAGCGGCTCCAGGTGGTGGCAGACATCCAGGAGCTCTTCGCCCGGCAGCTGCCCATGATCCCCCTCTACACCGTGACCGAGATCGACGTGCACCGGTCTGCGGTTCAGGGTTACTCCGTTCCCCGTGACGGCTTCTTGCCGCGACTGGGAGAGGTGTACCTCAGCGCCTGAACCCGTGCCTGCTAGGAGGTCAGATGTTGTACAGATACGTCGGTAGCAGGCTGGGGCAGAGCCTGATCGTGCTTTTCGGCGCGGTGGCAATCTCATTCGCCCTGACGAACCTGATCGGCAAGCCGGCGGATGTTCTCGGTGGCCCGTTCATGACCGCTGAACAGCGCGCTGCGCTCAATGCCCAGCTCGGGTACGACCAGCCGTTGCTGGCGAGGTTCGGCAATTTCATCGTCAATCTTGTCACCGGTGACTTCGGTGTGTCATATCGGTCCAACGAGAATGCCATGACAGTGGTCATGTCCACGCTGCCGAACACCCTGGTGCTGGTTCTCTCCGCACTGCTGCTGGCGTCAGCGATCTCATTGGTGCTGGCGATCTTCAGCGTGCGGCACCGGGAAGGCGTGGCGGACCGAGCGCTGCGTCGTTCAGTTGGTGTTTTCCAGGGTATGCCGAACTTCTGGCTCGCGCTGATGCTGATCCTGCTCTTGTCTGTTCAGATCCCGCTACTGCCGAGCTTCGGCTTCTACGAACCGGCCGCGCTGGTGCTTCCGATGCTGGCGATGGCGATCCCGATCGTGCCGATCCAGTTCCGCATCTTCCGGGGACAACTGCTCGACGTGATGGGGAAGAACTTCGTCGAAGCGATGCGGGCTAGAGGCTTGAGTGAGCGAAGCATCGTCTACCGCCACGGGCTGCGGAACATAGTCGGTCCCGCGGTGACTCTGACCGCATTGCAACTCGGTTATCTGATCGGCGGCAGCCTGGTGGTGGAGACGGTGTTCTCCTGGCCGGGGATCGGCAACCTCGTCGTGTCAGCCGTACAGGCGCGTGATTTCGCCGTGGTGCAGGCGATCATCATCGTCGTCGCCGCCTTCTACGTCCTGCTCAACCTGGTGGCCGATGTCGTCGTCCTGCTCATCGATCCTCGGACGCGGAAGGGGACGGCATGATTGCCATCGCGGACAGGATTTCGCGTCATCCGCGGGCGAGCGCGGGAGCCACTTCTCTGCGAGCGGGTGCAACCCTGCTGGGTGCCATGATCGCACTCGCGCTGTTCGCGGTGTTCTGGCTTGAAGACCCGAACACGCAGGAGCTGTCGGAGGGCGGCCTCCCCCCGTTCTCCCCGGGACATCCCCTCGGCACGGACGTGCTCGGCCGAGACCTCTTGAACTGGTGCGCGCACGGGATCGTGACGTCACTGATGATCAGCGTAACGGTCACGCTGCTCAGCGCGGTTGTAGGCGTCACGATCGGTACTCTTTCCGGTTACGTCGGGGGCTGGGTGGACGCCGTGCTCATGCGGATCGTCGATCTCCAGCTGGCCGTGCCGCCGATCCTCGTGTTCCTCGCTGCCGCCATGGTGGTGCCGCGGAACATCGTGACGATGGTGCTGCTGTTGTCCTCCGTCGCGTGGGTGCCGTTCGCGCGACTCCTCCGGACGCACACGCTCGTCGAGCGCGAGCGCGGGTACATCGCGGCAGCGCGGTTGGCGGGCGCGCGGAAGGGCAACATCTTGATCAGCCACCTGGTTCCGGCGGCGGCGACTCCCATCGTCGTGTTCAGTTCGCTGGAGGTCGGTGGTGTGATGTTGTACGAAGCGGGTTTGTCGTTCCTCGGTCTCGGTTTGGAACCGCCTACGGCGAGCCTCGGTTACATGATCGCGCAAGGGCGCGACCAGCTCGGCAGTTCTTGGTGGATCGCGACGGTGCCCGGTCTGTTCATCGTTGTGCTCATCCTGGCTGCGAACTTGATTGGGGATGGTCTTCGCGACCGTTTCCACGTCGACAACGGAGGCCATTGATGAACGCCCCAGCGGTTGTCGTCGAGGACCTGTCCGTCAGGACGGCGAGCGGAGCGGAAGTGGTGTCCGGGGTGAACCTGGTGGTTGACAGCGGACGAATGGTGGGGCTCCTCGGCGAGACCGGCGCGGGCAAGACCGTCACGGCTCGTGCGATGCTCGGCTTGTTGCCACGGGGGCTCAAAGCTGCCGGACGCGTTCGTTTCGGCCGTGGACAGTGGTTTGACCTGTCGAAGCCGGAGACCGTTGTGCCACTCCTGGGCAGGATGGCCGGTCTCATGCTGCAGGACCCCGCGAGCGCGTTCGATCCGGTGCAGCGGATCGGGCCCCAGTTGATCGAGTCGGTGGTGCGGAACCGGCTGATGAGCAAGCCGGAAGCCGTGGCTCGCGCCGAGGAGCTTTGCGCGAAGCTCAGCCTGCCAGAGCCGGCCAGTTTGTTCCGGCTGTTCCCGCACGAACTCTCCGGTGGTATGAGCCAGCGCGTTGCCCTCGCCATGACGCTCATGCCGGCTCCGGAGCTCCTGGTCGTCGATGAACCGACATCCGCCCTGGATGCCAACCTGCGTGTGGATGCACTCAGGTTGCTTCGCGACATCGCTGGTGAGGTGAACACCGGGATGCTGCTGATCTCCCATGATCTCGGGTTGGTGAGCCATTTCTGCGACGAGATCGGCATCTTGTACGCCGGGCACTTGGCAGAACTGGGACCGACGACCACCGTTCTTCGCAAGCCCGCACATCCTTACACGCGGACGCTCGTCTCGTGCTCTCTGCGGTTGAACAGCCCGAACCGGGTTGTGCTACCCACGGTCGGCGGTGAACCGCCGTTGCCGGGCGACTGGCCATCGGGGTGCTACTTCCACCCGAGGTGCCCTGCGGCGCGGGAGAAATGCAGGGAACAGACGCCGGTCTACGTCACAGCCGGAACTCGCGGCGCCGCCTGCCACTTCGCTGATCTGGAGGATTGACGTGACCACCTCAGTGATAGGAACTGCCCCGGCCATTGAAGCGATTGGCCTCGGAAAGACCTTCGGCGGGCGTGGACGGGTCAAACGCGAAGCCCTTGCCGAGATCACGTTCTCGGTCGAACGAGGCCGGACACTCGCGATAGTGGGCGAAAGCGGTGCGGGCAAGAGCACGCTGGTGCGTTGCATAGCCGGCCTCGAGACCCCTACGGCCGGCGAGACTCTCATCCACGGCGCACCGCACGCGTGCCGCGCCGGCCGGGTCAGTCCCGTGCAGATGGTGTTCCAGAACCCGTCCGATGCGCTCGATTCGATGCGAAGTGTCGGCTCGAGCATCGCTGAGCCACTGCGTGGCAGGTCGCGTGCGGCGAGGCGGGCGCGGGTGGCCGAACTCTTGTCACTGGTCGGCATCAACCCAGCGCGTGCCAAGGACCGTCCTCGTTCATTTTCCGGCGGCCAGTTGCAACGGATCGTCATCGCCCGCGCGCTGGCGCCCGAGCCTTCGGTTCTCCTGTGCGACGAGCCGACCTCGGCACTCGACGTGTCCGTGCAGGCGCAGATCATCAACCTCCTGCTGAAGTTGCAGAAGGAGCACGGGTTCGCTGCCATCGTGGTAACGCACGACCTCGCAGTGGCAAAGGTGCTCGCTGATGACGTGCTCGTACTACGTCACGGCAAGTCGTTGTTCTACGGGGCGGTGAACGACTTGCTCGACGAAAATCTGGCGCACGACCCCTACGTGACCGGCCTCGTCCGAGCCTCCCGGCATGCCGAACTCGGCTTGGGGGCCGGCGAGCAGGAACTGGCTCTGGGTTGAACACAAGCTCTCGGGCCGTAATGATATATCCTGTTCATTTACTGAAACGCAGCTGAGGAGGAAGACTGTGACTGCTGGGGAACGGCGCGTTGCCCTCGTCACGGGTGCCTCGCGAGGCATCGGGGCAGCGATTGCACGCCGCCTCGCGGCGGAGGGGATGGCTGTAGCGTTGAACAGCCATCCCGATGAACGTATGGTCACCCTTGCCAAGCAGGTCGCCGAGGACATCGTGGACGCTGGTGGTACCGCGCTCGTCATCCCGGCAGACGTCGCTGAGCCTGCGGACGTGCAGTTCCTCTTCGAGGAATGTGAACGTGAACTTGGCCCGGTCGGAGCTCTTGTGCTGAACGCCGCGGCGACCGTTCGGCGGAGTTGGACCGAGATCGGTCCCGAGGAATGGGACAGGATCATCGGTGTGAACCTCCGCGGCGCGTTCCTGTGCAGTCAGCGGGCGTTCGGGTCTGCGGAGATCCGGGACGGCTGCATCGTGACGGTGAGCAGTGTCCTGGCCCGTACCGGTGCTCCGAGCTCGCTGCACTACGGGACGAGCAAGGCAGGAGTCATCGGCTTCACCCGTTCGCTCGCTCGTGAGCTGGGACCACGGGGTATCAGGGTGAACTGCGTCGTCCCCGGTGCTATCCGCACCGAAGAGGAAGAGGAGAGCTTCGCTGATCGTGTCCAGACCGATCGCGCTGCGCTCCGGCACCAGGTGATCGAGCGGCGTGGTACCGCTGACGACGTGGCAGGTGTCGTCAGTTTCCTCGTCGGTCCTGACAGCCGTTTCATGACGGGGCAGGCGGTCGGTGTGGATGGTGGCTGGACGTTGATGTGAGCGCTCGTGACTCCGCTGTGAGGCGGTGTGAAGTCCGCGAGTCGGTCGTGACGAACGGCCCCGCCACGGGGACCCGGCAGTTGGAGATCCGTGCCGAAGACGGACTCGACATCCGGGTTCTCCCGGACCGCGGGTTCGACGTGGGGCAGGCGTGGTGGCGGAGCAAGCCGCTGGCCTGGTATGACGAGAACCGTGACGTTCCGCCGCTGACAGCGCTAAGGGGTCACGACTGGATCAGCGGGTTCAGCGGCGGTCTCGTCACCACGTGCGGGCTGTTCCACATCGGTCGGCCGGTGCACGAACGTGGCCTGCACGGAACTTTTTCGCACCGGCGTGCGCAGGTGGTCGCCACCGGACCGGGAGGTTCGGCTCGCGCTCGGATCGGTGAGGTGGACGGTCTCGGTGCGTTCCTCGAGATTGAGCGGCAAATCAGCACCGAGGGGGGCCGAGGCCGGTTCCTGCTCTCCGACGTCATCACCAACCGCGGTTGCCAGGCCGAGCGGGTCCGCCTGCTGTACCACGTGAACCTCCTGCTCCCCGGACAAGACACGGTGTTCCTCCTGCATGGGCAGGGGCTCGGTGACCCGCATCTCGAGCGCGCCTACCAGACCATCGCGCTGCCCCGGCCGCCGGCCGGACAACGCGCGGAAGCGGTACTTCGAGATCACGCGCGGAGGATGGAGATCAAGGTCGCCTGGAGTGGCGATGAATTGCCCTTCGGTCACCTTTGGCGCTGCGACACACCGCACGGTGGGTTGCTGGCGGTGGAGCCGGCCACCGCTCCGCTGCCCGGCGTGCCCCCCCTGGTTCCCGCGCCGGAGCTCGTCCTTGCTCCTGGTGCCAGCAAGACAATCCATCTGGAGGTCGAGTGCGCAGAGCTTCGTTCGAGCGAAAGTCGTCCTCTGGGGCGTGTGCCGGAAACTGGATTACGGTCTCCACCACCTGTGTCCCTGGATTCGGATTGACGACTTGGCGGTGAGTTCCGTGGCGGGGCCGGTTTTGCTTCCACAACCCAAGCACGCTTCTTGGACCGAACGAATTGTGCGCGTCGGCACCTTGTTCATCGCCGAGATCGACGAGGGGTTGCGAAAGTACGAAGACCACATCCGGAGGATGGCCGGCCTTGTGTCCGGTGATCCGTCGCTGCCTGCCCTGCCCGTTACGCTCCGTAGAGCAGGGCTCAGCAGAGAGGCTTACGAGATTCAGCTCGACGAGACCGGAGTGCGCGTGTCAGCCGGGGACGGCCTTGGTGCTCTGCACGCTGTACGCACACTGCTCGACGTTTGGGACTGGGGCGGACACGCATCACTGCCCGAGGGCGAGGTTGCGGATTGGCCGACCTTCGCGGTCCGGGGTGTGTTCGTCGAATCCTTCGCCGGAACGGACCGCATGTCGGTCGAGGACTGGCACCAGTTCCTTGACCGGATGTCCCAGCTGAAGATCAACACAGTCGGTGTCTCGATCTACGGCTGCTGGGACATCCGTCATGACGGAACTCCAAGTGAATACCTCTTCACCCCGTTGCAGGGGTACCCGCAACTCGAGTCGCCCCAACACGTGACCACTTGGAGTGCGGAGACAGAGCGCGAGGTCGACCTGGACTACCTGCCGGCGATGTTCGCCGACCGCTTCTTCGGCGAGGTGGTCCGGTACGCGGAGAGCCGGGGCGTCCAGATCATCCCTCACCTCGGCGGCCCAGGTCACTCCACCCTGGTTCCACGCGCCCTGCCGGCGCTGTCCGCGTTGGACGACGAGGGAGCGCCCACTGGCTACGGGTATTGCGTCTCGCGAGCGGAGGCGCGTGCGGAGCTGGCCCACTTCGTGCGCTGCGTCGTCGCAGAACACCTGCGTCCCAACGGGTTATCCCGGCTGCACGTCGCCGGCGACGAGTACTACCCGATTCGCAACGTCGATCCAACCGATCGCCGGCGCGTAGTCAGTCCGTACTGCCGCTGTGAGGGTTGCCGGTCGCTCTCGCCCGGGGACATGCTCATCGAGTACCTCCTGTGCGTGGGTGAAGTGCTCGCAGGCGAAGGCGTTGCCATGGTGCACTGGCACGACACGCTCGTGCGTGAGGATGTCCTCGACCGGTACCTCGACGCGATCGAAGAGCGTGGCCTGCCGGCGCCGGTGATCGCCTGGTGGAAGTACAACGATCCTGCCCCGAGACCGACGAACACCGAGCGCGCGGAGACGTGGTGCTGTCCAACGACCGGGCTGTTCCCGCACGTGTTCCAACAGGACTTCTCCGGGAACATCGAGGCCGTGTTGCGCCGCGGCCATGGCGCCGGCGCACTGGGTTCTTTCGCCTACGGTTTGCCAGATCCCGCCGATCACGCCAACTATGCGTGTTTCGCCGATCTCTCGTGGAACCTCGAATACTCCGGCGGCGCCGGGGGCTTCCAGCAGAGGTGGGCGCGGTACCTCGCGAACGACGAACACGACCTGGCTCTGCAGGCCATCCGATCGGCCGGCTCGGTGACCGCCAGTTACCCGTTGATGATGTACATCGTCCACCACCTGCTGCCTTACTTTTCGACCGCTGCTGCGGGAAGCACCCAGTACCCGGACGACCTGTTGCGTTCGTTCGCGATCGTCCAGCCACCGATGGCGGACGTCCTCCGGCAGGTCGCGGCGACGTTGCGAGACGCGGTTTCGATCATGCCCGAAGGACGGGCGGTCCGCTTCTGGCCGGACCCCGTCGCGCAGTGGAAAGCCGAGTCGGGCCGGCTTGCGGCGACCGCCGATCTTTTCCTCGCTGTCATCGGAGCGGCTCGGCGGCCTTCACTGACCGGCCAGGAGGTTGAACGGTTGTACGCAGATGGCCGCGACCTGTTGAAGATGGCGGCCGCGACAAAGCCGGCGTACCTCGCGCCCCTGGTCGTGCGCGAGCACTGGGGTTTCGTCCGGGAGATTGAGAAGTCGCTCGACCGCTTGCGCACCGGATCGGGCCTGCAAGGCGAGGAACAATGGCATGCGTGGATCGTTTGACGGGTCACAGGTGAGAGCTGCGGAAAATGGAACCTGGCTGTGCAACGGCACGGTCGTCGACGGAACCGGGCGTCCCCCGTTCACCGGGAACGTGCTGTTGGCTGGCGATGAGATCAAAGCGGTTTCCGCTTCGGTAGATGAGGTGGCTGGGAGGGACCGCATCGATTGCACCGGCCTGACGATCGTCCCCGGGTTCATCGACATCCACACGCACTCGGACGTCAGTTTCCTCCACGAGCCGGGGGCGGGAAGCAAGGTTGCGCAGGGCGTGACCACCGAAGTCATCGGTAACTGCGGCTTTTCACCTTTTCCCGTCGCGCGGTCTCGGCGAGACGCACTCGAGGAGTTCATCACCGGAATCGGTTTCCCCCGGCAGCGCGTCTGGTGGGATGACCTGGCGGGATTCGCTGAGGCTGTAACCGCGAGCGGGCCGGTGATGAACGTCGTGCCGCTGGTCGGGCACGGCGCGTTGCGAATAGCCTGCACGGGTTCGGCCGATGTCCACCTCGACCGGGCTGACCTGGAACGGCTGGCGACGAGCTTGGGCAAATCGCTAGAGCAAGGCGCGTTCGGTATGTCGAGCGGCCTCACTTACGTCCCCTCGAAGTTTGCAAATCTCGATGAACTCGTGCGACTGGGCCGGGTGCTGGCCGAGCACGATGCCGTGTACGCGACCCATGCCAGGGCGAGTCCTGGGACGGAACCGTTCGAGGAGGCGATTGCCGTTTGTCGTGCTGCCGCCGTCAAGTTGCAATTTTCGCACGTGGCCTTGAACGACCCCAAGATGTGGAGACGGGCACCGGAGGTGGTCGCACTGTTTCGCGCGGCCGCGGACCAGGGGCTCGACGTCCGTTACGACGTGTATCCCTACCACGCTTCCGCATCGGCCCTCACGCAGTATTTGCCAGGGTGGTTGCAGGAGTCGGGGGAGGCGGGCATTCGGGAACAGCTGTCATCGGGGCGCCTGTACGACCGGGCGCGGCGCGAGCTGTCGCGCGGCCTGTTCGGCACCATTCCGTGGGACTGGAGCCGTGTGGTGTTCTCCTTCGTGGATCCCGGGCGGCCGGAACTGGCGGGCCAGAGCGTGGCGCAGGCGGTCGAGTCCCTCGATACGGGCCCCGAGGAACTGTGCCTCGATTTCTGCGCCCGGTATGGCAACCGGGTTCAGGTCGTCCTTTTTTACCGCGACGAAGCCGACGTCGAGTTCTTCCTCTCGGATCCGCTGTCGATCATCGGTAGCGACGGCAGTGCGATGACCGAGGATGCGCCGGGAAAACCGCACCCACGCAACTTCGGTGCACACGCACGTCTCATCGAACGCTACGTTCGCGCGCGATCCGTAGTGGACCTCCCCACCGCCGTGCACAAGAGCACCCTCGCCGCGGCCGAGCGGCTCGGCCTGATCGACCGTGGCCGCATCGCCGCGGGCACGAAGGCGGACATCGCGGTACTGGACCTAGCCGCGGTCAGGGAGAGGTCGACCTGGACCGATCCGTGCCGCTACGCGGAGGGCGTGCGGCATGTCTGGATCAACGGTCGGCAGGTCGTGGCTGACGGACGGAGGACAGGTGCCCGCGCTGGCCGGTTCCTGCTCCGCGGACGGTGATCGCGGGGTCAGGCCTTCCGCGCTTCCAGATCTGCGGAAACGGGGTTGGTCGCGATCTCGGCTGCCATGTCGATCAGGGTCTTCGCGACCTTCTTCACGTCCTGCATGGTGAAGCGGGAAGCCGGCCCGCTGACGCTGATCGCCGCCGGGAGGTGGGTTGCCAGGAGCGGCGCGGCGACGCACCGGCCGTCGATCTCGTTCTCGCCGTTGTCGACGGCGTACCCCACGCGGCGGACCTTCGCCAGTTCGTCCAGGTAGTCGTCGATCGAGGTGATCGTGTTGGCGGTCCGTGCGGGCAGGCCGGTGTTCTCCAGCAACTGCCGGACCCGGTCCTCGGGCAGGTGGGCAGCGATCGCCTTGCCGAGGGCGGTGCTGTGCAGGTAGTCGTGATCGCCGCGGGCGGCGGCCAGCCGGACGCCCCGCCGGCTTTCGACGATCTCGATGTAGATGATGCGGTCGCCGTCGAGGAGGCCGAGGTTCGCCGTCTCGCCGAACTCGTCGCGCAGGCTTTCCAGGGTCGGCCGTGCCCGCTCGCGCAGGATCTCCAGGTGCCGGGACTGCATGCCGACGAAACCGAGGCCAAGCCGGAACAGCCCGTGTTCCTCGTCCCGCTCGACGTACCGGTGGTTCTCCAGGGTCCAGAGGTACCGGAACGCCGAAGACTTCGGCAGGCCCGTCGTCTGGGCGACCTCGTTGAGGGTGATCCCGTCGACCGACTCCTGCAACAGGTTGAGGATCAGGCAAACCCGTTCCACTGCGCGGACGGAGTAATCGCGCTCCTCTTCCGGGGATCCGGCTCCCGACGGGCTGTCTTCAGGATCTTGTTTCCGGCCGCGAGCCACGGCTCCTCCTCGTTTCGGCGGGCAATGTCGATGTTTCAGATCTTAGTCGGGCTCGAATTCGCTTGTCAGGGGGCCACGCGCGGCACCGGGAGGTGGAGAACACCTCTTGACGCTGGGCGCGGTCAGTCCTACCGTAATTGAAAGATAGACTCTGAGTTTCACTCAATGAAACGGCGCCGGAGCTGATTCTCGACCGAGCCCGGCCGCAGGAGGGATTCGTCGATGTCCAGCGACTCGTCGCGGCTGTTGCCGCGGTCGGAGGAACTCAGGGAACGCGCGTTGAAGCGGACTCCGGGGGGTGTGCATTCCAACGTCCGGCTGAGCGGCGCCCACGACTTCATCGCGAGAGCAAAGGGGGCTTGGCTCTACAGCGTCGACGGCCGCGACTTCGTCGATTACCTGCTCGGACAGGGACCCAACTTCCTGGGGCACGCACCGGAACAGGTTGTCGAAGCCGTCGCTGAGGCGTGCCGTCGTGGGGTGATCTACGGCGGGCAGCACGAGCTCGAGGTGCGCGCCTCCGAATTGGTGTGCCGCGCGCTCGGCTGGGCCGAGATGGTCCGCTTCGGCGTTTCCGGGACGGAATCCGTGCAGGGCGCACTCCGGCTCGCTCGCGGTGCGACGGGACGGACCAAGGTCGTCCGGTTCGAGGGGCACTACCACGGCTGGCTCGACAACGTCCTCACCGCGGTGCGCGACGGCAGCTGGGGCGCGGCCAGCGCGGGACAGCTCTCCAGCCACCTCGACGACTTCATCGTGCTGCCATGGAACGACGCGGACCGGCTGGCCGCGGTGTTCGAGGAGGAAGGGGATCAGATCGCCGCCGTCATCACCGAGCCGGTGATGATCAACGCCGGCGTGATCGAGCCGTTGTCCGGCTACCTCGAGCGCATGCGTGAACTCTGCACCCGGCACGGCGCCGTGCTGATCTTCGACGAGGTTATTTCGGGATTCCGGCTTGGACTCGGTGGCGCGGCCGAGAGGTACGGGGTCGAACCCGACCTGGCCACCTACGGCAAGGCCATCGCCGGCGGCTTCCCGGTGTCGGCACTGGCCGGGCGCGAAGGCCTCATGAGCCGCCTCGGCACCGGGGAGGTGAACCACTCGGGCACCTTCAACGGTTCGGTCATGGCGACCGCGGCCGTGGTCGCGACCTTGACCAGCCTCTTCGAGGACCCGCCTTACGAGAGGGTCGCCAAGCACGGCAACACCTTGATGATCGGGCTCCGTGACATCGGCCAGGAGTACGGTCTGCCGCTGCGGGTGGCCGGGCTGCCACCGGCGTTCCACGTCGCCTTCGGCGATGCTACGGTCACCGACTACCGCTCCCTTCAGCAGCTGGACCTGGCTCGGTACGAGCGGTTGTCCAAGGCTCTCCTCGAGCACGGTTTGTGGGTGGCCGGGCGAGGTGTCTGGTACGTCTCCGCCGCCCACGGTGAGGACGAACTCGATGCCGCCCTCACCAGGTTCGCGGCTGCTGTTGCCGGGGAGGCCGGACGGTGACCGGTTCCGCCGCACCGCCGGCCAAGGTGTTGTTCACGCCGTTCGTCCGTGCCGGCGACTACGTCTTCGTCTCCGGGCAGGCTGCGGTCGACGAGGACGGCCGGCTCGTCCCGGGTACCTTCGAAGAGGAATTGCGTCGCTCCATCGACAACGTCCGGCGGGTTCTCTCGCAGGCCGGTCTCGCGCTGTCCGATGTGGTCAAGGTCGGCGCGTACGTCGAGGACCCGGCTGACCTGCCGGAGTACAACCGGATCTACCCGGAGTACTTCCCCCACGCCCCGGCGCGCACGACCCTGACGAGCTGCCTCGGCGGCATCGTCAAGTTCGAGCTCGACGTGATCGCTTACGCGGGGGACTGATGCGCTTCGCGACCTGTGGCTTGTTCCACGAAGCCAACACGTTCTCCCCGCTGCGTGCTGACCGGCGCATGTTCGAACGCGGCGGGGTAACGCGCGGTCAGGAGATCGTCGAGGAGTACGCGAACTCCTCGACCGCCTTGGGCGGGTACTTCTCGGCCGCCGAGCGGCTCGGTGTCGATCTGGAATCGATCTTGTTCGCCTTCGTCACGCCCGCCGGGCCCTTCACCGAAGACGCGTTCGAGTGGCTGCTCGGCGAAATGCTGGTCGAACTGGAGGCGCGCGGCCCGTGGGACGGCGTCCTGCTCAACATCCACGGCGCGGCGGTGGCCGAGCACGTGCTGGACGCCGACGGTGAGATCGCTGCGCGCGTCCGGCAGGTCGTGGGGCCGGACGTGCCCGTCGGCGCGGTGCTGGACATGCACGCCAACATCTCGCAGCGCCTGGTGGACGCGCTGACCGTGACGCTGGTGTACGAGACGAACCCGCACGTCGACGTGCGGGAGCAGGGTGTCCGGTGCGCCGAGCTGATCGCCGCCACGGCCAGGGGGGAGATCCGGCCACGTCAGGCGCTGGTGCAGCTGCCGCTGGTGGTCAACATCGCGAGGCAGGACACCAGCGAACAACCGATGGCGGCTCTCGTGGCCAGGGCCCGCGAACTCGGCGACCGGCCCGGCATGCTGTCGGTCCGGGTCTCGGAGGGGTTCCCGTACGCGGACGTCCCACACATGGGCATGTCGTGCGTCGCGATTCACGACGGTGACGAGTTCGAGGCCGCGGTCGCCGCACAGGAACTCGCCGGTTACGTCTGGAAACACCGCGCCGAGCTGCAGGCGCGGGAGCGCACGGTGGACGAGGCGCTGGACCTGGCGGCAGGAGAACCAGCGGGGCCGGTCGTACTGCTGGACGTCGGGGACAACATCGGTGGTGGGGCGCCAGGGGACTCCACCGTCATCCTCGACGCGGCCCTGCGGCGGGGTGTTCCGCCGCTCGTGCAGACCTTGTGGGATCCGGACTCGGCGCGGCAGTGCATCGAGGCCGGGGAGGGCGCCGAGGTGCACCTTCGCGTGGGGGCGAAGCACGTGCACTCCGCCGGGCGGCCGGTGCCGGTGCACGGGACGGTCCGCACCGTGTCCGACGGCCGCTTCGAGGAGCCCACCGCCACGCACGGCGGGTTCCGCTTCTTCGACCAGGGCCCGACAGCCGTCCTGGACACCGTCGACGGGCACACGCTCGTGATCGGCTCCAAGGCGGTCATGAACTCCAGCCTGCAGCAGTTGCTCAGCGTGGGCGTCGACCCGGCGCGCTACCACATCGTCGTGGCCAAGGGCGTGAACTCGCCGCGCGCGGCGTACGGGGCGATCGCCCGGCTGATGCTCGTCGTCGACACCGACGGCGTCACCGCGATGAACCTCGACCGCTTCACCTACCGGCACCGGCGCAAGCCCTTGTACCCCTTCGAAGCAGCGGAATTCCCGGAGTAGACGGATGAAACTGATGCAGGTGGGCGCTCCCGGCCGGGAGCGCCCCGTGGTGCTGGAGGACGGTCGCCGCTACGACCTGTCCCCGCTGACGCACGCCATCGACGGCTCCTTCCTGGAGCGGGGTGGGCTGCGGCGGGTGCGAGAAGCGCTCGACGACGGCGTCCTGCACGAGATCGACATCGTCGGCGTGCGGATCGGCTCGCCGATCGCCCGGCCGGGCGCCATCCTGTGCATCGGGCAGAACTACGCCGCCCACGCGGCCGAGACAGGGGACCCGCCGCCCGCCGAGCCGATCCTCTTCCACAAGTCGCCGAACACCGTGGTCGGTCCGTACGACGAGGTGCTGATTCCGCGCGGTTCGGAACGCACGGACTGGGAGGTGGAACTCGGCGTCGTCATCGGCAAGCGCGCCCGGTACCTCGAAACGCTCGGCGACGCGCGGGCCTGCATCGCCGGGTACGTCACCTCCGACGACGTCTCGGAACGCGCCTTCCAGCTCGGCAGGCCCGGCGGGCAGTGGTCCAAGGGCAAGTCGTGCGAGACGTTCAACCCGCTCGGGCCGTGGCTGGTCCCCGCCGACGAGGTGCCGGACCCGCAGGTGCTCGAACTCCGGTCGTGGGTCAACGGCAGGCCGCGCCAGGACTCGAAGACCTCCGACATGATCTTCACGGTCGACGAGATCATCTGGCACCTCAGCCAATTCCTCGTGCTCGAGCCCGGCGACCTCGTGAACACCGGCACCCCCGAGGGCGTCGCGCTGTCCGGGCGGTTCGGCTACCTGCGGCCGGGCGACGTCGTGGAGACCGAGGTGGTCGGGCTCGGCCGCCAGCGCAACGTGTGCGGGCAGGCCTGATGGCACTGGACCGCGACTTCGCCGCCGCCCTGGCCGAGGTGGTCGGGGCCGACCACGTCCGCCAGGCGCCGGGCGACCTCGCGGTCTACGCGCGCGACGCGACGCCGCTGTTCCACCACCCGCCGGACGCGGTCGTGTTCCCGGCCACCACCGACCAGGTCGCCCGCGTCCTGCAGCTGGCCACCGCGTACCGCGTCCCGGTCGTGCCGAGGGGATCCGGCTCGAACCTCTGCGCCGCCACCGTTCCGCTGCGCGGCGGGATCATCCTCGCGCTGACACGGATGACGCAGGTCCTGGAGGTCAGCTCCGAGGAGCTGCTCGCGCGCGTGCAGCCGGGCGTGACCACGGCCCGGCTCGCCGACGCCGCAGCGGCGCGGAACCTGTTGTACGCGCCCGATCCCGGCAGCCGGACGACCGCGACGGTCGGCGGCAACATCGCCACCTGCGCCGGCGGCCTGCGCGGCCTGAAGTACGGCGTGACCCGCAACTACGTGCTCGGCCTGGAGGCGGTGCTGCCGACCGGCGAGGTCGTGCGGACCGGCGGCCGACTATGGAAGGACGTCGCCGGGTACGACCTGACGCGGCTGCTCACCGGGTCCGAGGGCACGCTCGCGGTCATCACCGAAGCCACGGTGGCCCTGCTGCCCGCGCCGGCCGAGAGCAACACCGGCGTGGCCTACTTCGAGTCGCTCGCCGACGCGTCCAGGGCGGTCGGCGCCATCATCTCCTCCGGCATCGTGCCGGCCACCCTGGAGTTCCTGGACCGCAAGTGCGTCGCCGTGGTGGAGGAGTACGCCGGTCTCGGGCTGCGGCTGGACGCAGGCGCGCTGCTGCTGTTCGGCGAGGACGGCCCGCTCGAGGTGGTCGCCGGGAACATGGTGCGGATGCGCAAGATCTGCGCCGAGTCCGGGGCGCTCGAAGTGACGGTGGCGGCGGACATCGCGCGTGCCGAGGCGCTGCTGACCGCGCGCCGGTGCTCGCTGCCCGCGCTGTCCCGGCTCGGCTCGCTCACGATCCTGGAGGACGTCACGGTCCCGCGGCCGCGGATGCCGGAGATGGTCGGCCGGATCGACGAGATCGCCGAGCGGTTCGACCTGCAGATCGCGACGTTCGGGCACGCGGGCGACGGCAACCTGCACCCGACGTGCGTGCTGGACCCGGACGACGAGGCCGCGGTGGAGCGGGCGCACAAGGCGTTCGCCGAGGTCTTCCGCACCGCGATCCGGCTGGACGGCACGATCACCGGCGAGCACGGCGTGGGCGCGGCGAAACTGCCGTTCCTCGCCGAGCGGCTCGGCCCGGCTCAGCTCGGGTTGCTGCGCCGGATCAAGAGCGCGTTCGACCCGGCCGGCGTGCTCAACCCCGGGAAGCTCGGTTCATGATCTTCTCGAAACCGTTGCTGGACCGGTGCATCTCCTGCGGGTACTGCCTGCCGGCATGCCCGACGTACGCGATGACGGGGGAGGAGGCGTCCTCACCGCGCGGGCGGATCTCGCTGATGCGCGCGCTGGAAACGGGAGAACTGCCGGAGGACGACGGCACGCTCGCCGAACAGGCGTCGTTCTGCCTGGGCTGCCGGGCGTGCGAACCGGTGTGCCCGGCCGGCGTCGAGTACGGCAACCTGCTGGAGCAGTGGCGGGACCACCAGTGGCGCGGCGGACGGCGGCCGCTGCGGGCGCGGTTGCTGATGGCGGCCATGGCGCGCCCGTGGCTGCTCCGGTTGCCGGGCCTGGTGCGCAGGCACGCCCGGACGGCCGCGAGCGCGGACGGGCCGTCGCTGATGCTCGGGTGCGCGGAACGTGCTTTGTTCCCACGGGTTTCCCGCGCGGCGCGGAAGCTGGTGCCGGGGCTGGCCGCGCCGCCGCGGCAAGGCTGCTGCGGAGCGCTGCACGCGCACAACGGCGATTCCGCGGCAGGCGAGCGGATGGCGAAGGAGCTCGGCGAAACCCTCCCCGGCACGATCGTGACAACGTCCGGCGGCTGCGCCGCGCACCTGGCCGCGCACATCGGCCGTCCGCGGGTTCGCGAGGCGAGCGAGTTCTTCGTCGAAGCCGATGTCCTGCCGCTGGGCACGCTGTCGGTCGACGGCCGCCCGGCGCGGGTGGCCCTGCAGGACTCGTGTCACCTGCGGAACGGGCTCGGTGTGTGGCGCCAGCCGCGCGAGCTGATCCGGGCGGTGGCGGAGTACGTGGAGCTGCCGTCGGCGGCCGCGTGCTGCGGCGCGGCGGGCACCTATTCGATCTTGCGGCCGCGCGACAGCGCGAAGATTCTGGCGGCGAAAATCGACGAAATCGAGGCGGCCGGGGTGGACTACGTGGTCGCCGTGAATCCCGGTTGTCTTCGGCAACTGCGTGCCGGCCTGCGGAAACGGCGCTCGCGAGTGCGGGCCGTGCACCTGGCCGAACTGCTCGAGATCGCCGCGAAACAGGTTCGGCCGGATCGGCAGACAGACTTGTCTGAAAGCGGCTGCTGAGTACTATGGGCGACGCTGAAACAAGAGTTTCAGTTTCTGCGACATCTGGTTCTCCCTACGGGCCCGCGATGTCGACCATTCAGTCCCCAGAGACGAAACGCAGATCATGTTGAGCCGACCTTTGGAGCAGTACGAGATCTTCCGTTCCCACGACCTCGACCAAACCCGCGACCTGATGTCCCGGGTGCTGTGCGAGCACTACCTCGACGTGCTCGATCCGACCGCCCAGCTCGACGCGCGGATGAACTCGACGCGCCTGAGCGAGGTTCTCCTGAACTACGTGGAATACGGCGCGCCGGTGCTCGTCGATCCCGGCCGCACGCGCGACTTCTTCGTGGTGCAGGCGCACCTGCGGGGAAGCGGCGTCGTCCGGTCCGGCCGCGAACAGATCGCCGCGAGCTCGAAGCGCATCGTGGTGAGCTCCCCGGAAGAAGCGCTGCGGATGTCGCTGACCGGCGACACCGAACTCGTCCTCGTCAAGATCGGCACCGGGCTGGTCGAGCGGATCCTGCGGGCCCTGCTCGGCGCCGAGCCCGACCGCCCCATCAGGTTCGAGCTGGGCATGGACGTGGTCGGCGGGGCGCCGCGGCACTGGTACCGGACGCTGATCCAGGAGATCGGGTCCCTCGGCAAGCACGGGCAGTGGACCGCGAGCCCGTGGTCGGCGCAGTTCGAGGAATGGCTCGTCACCAAGCTGCTCGTGCTGCAGTACAACAACTACTCGGAACGGCTGTCCCGGATCGCCGCCCACCCCGCGCCCGCCCGGCTGGTCACTCGGGCGACCGAGCTGGTGCGCGCCGATCCGCAGGCGGAGTGGACGTCGTGCTCCGTCGCCGCGGCACTCGGGGTGGAGCCCGGACGGCTGGAATCCGGCTTCCAGCGGTACCGCGGCCTGCCGGTGACGGACTTCCTCTGCCGCGAGCGCCTGCGTGCCGTCTACCACCTCCTGCAGGACGGGCACCCGGGGGAGATCCGCCTGAGCGACGTGGCCCGGTGCTGGGGCTTCCGCGACCAGTACCGCTTCGCCAGCAAGTACACCGCGACATTCGGAGAGACTCCCGACCAGACTCTCCACCGATGACGTCCCGCCGCCATATCCAGAACGGAGACCCCGAGCAATGAGCGGCTACCACTTCGCCTACATCCGCACCGCCGACCCCGCCCTCGCCGTCGAAGCCGCCGAGCCGGTCCTCGGACTGCACGAACTCCTGCCGGAGGGCGGTCCGAGGGAGATGGACCTCCGGATGCACCGGCACGAGGGCGACCAGCTGACCTCGGCCACCGTCACCTACGGCCGCGACGTCGTGGTGCGCCTCGGTGTTCCGCGCACCGCGTACACGACCACCATGGTGGTGAGCGGCCGCTGCGTGTTCCGGATCGGCTCGACCTACCTCGAGGCGGCCACCGGGGACGTCGTCACCGCGTCCCCCGCCGACGCCTTCGGCTTCCAGGCTGGGGCGAACTGCTACCTGAAGCTCGTGCGCGTGGAGCAGCGAGCGATGCACGTCCGGCTGGCGCGGATCACCGGCAGGTGGCCGAACGCCCCGATCCGGTTCCACCCGGTGATCACCCGGCTCAGCGGCCGCGGCCAGCCCCTCATCACCAGCGCGGAGCAGTTCTTCGGCCGGTCGAAATCGCGGTTCGCGCGCCATTCGGACGAGATCTTCGTGAACTGGCTGCTGCGGCACCAGCCGCACGAGTACAGCGAGTCGATCGGTCCGCGCGCGGCCGAGGTCGGCCCGCTCGCCAGCGACTTCGGGAAGGTGCTGCTGCGGGCGACGGACCCGGTGAAAGAGGTGAGCGTGACCGAGCTGGCTCGTGCCTCCGGGCTCACCGAGGAGGAGTTCGTGCGGGTTTTCCGCCACCACGAGGGGTGCCGGCCGCAGGACTTCCGGCTGGGGCTGCGCCTGGAACAGGCCAGGCGGATCCTGCTGGTGGGACGTCCGCCGCGGGTGAGCGTCGGCTACGCCGCCCGGCGTTGCGGTTTCCGGGACGACGAGCAGTTCCGGCTGCACTACACGCGGCGGTTCGGCGAGACCCCGCTCGACACCCTCTACCGATCGGAGTGACTGTTGCGGCCGCTTCGGGTGCCTGATGTCGTCATCGCCAGCCACCACAAGGGTTTCCCGCCCTCCACCGTGGGGTCGCGGGTCGACGAGCTGCGTGGGCGGGAGGTGCTGGCCGCGGATTTCCCCACCCCGTTGCTGGTGCTCAGGCAGCCGGGGCTCGACCACAACCTCGCCGTGATGCAGCAGTTCTGCGAGCAGCACGGGCTGTCGCTCGCGCCGCACGTGAAGACCACCATGTCCCCGGAGATCGCGCAGGCGCAGATCGAGCACGGCGCCTGGGCGCTCACCCTCGCCACTCCCACCCAGCTCGCCGCGTTCCGTGGACTGGGCGCGGATCGGCTGTTGCTGGCCAACGAGTTGTGCGACCCGGCCGCCATCGAGTGGCTCAGCGGCGAGCTGGATGCCGATCCGGCCTTCACCTGCTACTGCTACGCCGACTCGGTCGAGGGCGTGGAGGTGCTGGAAAAGGAGCTCGCCAGGGCGTCGCGCACCTGCCCGTTGCCCGTGATCGTGGAACTCGGCGTGCCCGGCGGGCGGACCGGCGCCCGTGGCGCCGGCGCGGCCCTGGCGGTCGCCGAGCGCGTGGCGGCGTCCTCCCACCTGGAGCTCGCCGGGGTCGGCGGGTTCGAGGGTGTCGTTCCCGGTTCGCTCGGCGCGCGGTTGCTCGGCGACGTGCGTGCCTGGCTCCGGGAACTGGCGGGACTGGCGGACCGGGTGCTGGCGCGGCACGCCGTCGCCGGCGAGTTCGTCGTGACCGCCGGGGGCACGCAGTACCCCGAACTGGTCGCCACCGAGCTGAGCCGGAGCTGGCGGAACGGCCGTCCGATCCGCGTGGTCCTGCGGAGCGGGTGCTACGTCACGCACGACGCGCTGGGCTACGAGCAGTACCGGCGGCTGCTGGCGACCGAGTACGCCGTGATGCCGTTGCGGTCCAGTCTGGAACTGTGGTCGCGGGTGCTGTCCACACCGGAACCGGATCTGGCCATTGTGGACTTCGGCAAGCGGGACGCCGGGACGGACTCCGGATTTCCGGTGCCGCTGCACCGGATCCGTCGCGGTGGGACGGTCGTGGAGGAGGCGCCGCCCGGCGAGGTGGCGGCGATGAACGACCAGCACGCCTACTTCCGCGGCGGAGGTGATCTCGCGGTCGGCGACCGCATCGGGTTCGGCATCTCGCACCCGTGCACCACGTGGGACAAGTGGCGGGTGGTGCCGATCGTCGACGAGAGGTATGTGCTGACCGGGGTCGCGCAAACCCTGTTCTGACAACTAGGCCGTGTCTGACAATGTCTTTGTCCAGGTGATGACGTCGTGGATGAGGATGGCGGCGCGGTAGAGCGTGGCCAACTTGTCGTAGCGGGTGG